>CBDUYQ010000233.1:0-2801 GCA_965371475.1 uncultured bacterium | reverse complement strand
TCGAAGGACAGCCGGACTACTAAGGCGACATGAACTCCAGCGCCTTCGCCAGGTAGTTCTTCATCTCCCGGCGGTGGACGATGGCGTCCAGGAAACCTTTTTCCTGCAGGAACTCGCTGCGCTGGAACCCCTTGGGCAGTTTCTGCCGGATGGTCTGCTCAATCACCCGCGGCCCGGCAAAGCCAATCAGTGCGCCCGGCTCGGCAATGTTCAGGTCGCCCAGCATGGCGTAGCAGGCGGTCACCCCTCCTGTGGTCGGGTCGGTCAGAACGCTGAGGTAGGGGATGCGGGCGTCATCCAGCCGCGCCAGCGCCGCGCTGATCTTGGCCATCTGCATCAGGCTGACCACGCCTTCCATCATCCGCGCCCCGCCCGAACTTGAAACCACAATCAACGGCATCCGCCGCTCCAGTGAGCGCTCCGCCGCCCGGGTGACTTTTTCGCCGACCACCGCGCCCATCGAGCCGCCGATGAAACCGAAGTCCATGGCGGCAATCTGTACCGTGCGTCCGGCCAGCAATCCTTCGCCGACACGGATAGCGTCCTTCATTCCCATCTTTTCCTGCGCGGCTTTCAGGCGTCCGGCGTAGGATTTGGTGTCGGTGAACTCGAGCGGGTCGGTGGACTCCAGCCCTTCGTCGTACTCGACGAACTCTCCTTTATCGAAGAGCAGCTTCAGCCGCTCCAGTGAGCCGATGCGGTAGTGGTGCTGGCAGTGGGAGCAGATGTTCTGGTTGGCCTCCAAATCCTTCTTCCAGACGATCTTCTGGCAGCCGGCGCACTTTTCCCACAGCCCTTCGGTTTTCACCGAGCGGTCGGCGTCCGCCGGGGTCTCAATGCCTCTCTTTTTGCGCCGGAACCATGCCATGGTTAATACTCAATGCCCCGCTGCGCGTCGATGCCCTTCTGGTAGGGATGTTTGACTTCGCGCATCTCCGTCACCAGGTCCGCCAGTTCCACAATTTGCGGGGGCGCGTTGCGGCCGGTCAACACGAGGTGGACCTCCTCCGGCTTCTGCCGCAGGACTTCCACCACCGGCTCCACTTTGACCAAGCCGTAGCTGATGGCGTAATTAATTTCGTCCAGGATAATCATATCGTACTCACCGGAAAAAAGCTTTTCCCGAGCGTAGTTCCAGGCCTCTTCCGCCGCCTGCACCTGCTCCGGGTCGGGTTTCCCGCCCAGCTTTACAAACCCTTTTCCCATCGGGCGAATCTGGAAGTTCTCGCCCAGGGTCTCGGCGGCGTCCAACTCACCGTAATGCCACGAGCCTTTGATGAACTGCACCATAAGGACCTTGAGCCCGTTACCCACTGCGCGGAACCCCAGCCCCAGCGCCGCCGTCGTCTTGCCTTTACCGGAACCGGTATGCACGATGATCAACCCTTTTCGTCCGTCCTCTATCATCTCGCCTCGCTTGCTTTCACACCAGACTCCCCTGCCGCAAATCCTGTAACCGGCTAAAAGGGGGAAACATTCACTTTACCGGGTGGATTGCGCATCGCGCAAGCACGGCAAGATAGAGGATTGTGCGGAGGCTGTTTTTACTGCAGGAAAGGCGAGCCGGCAGAGTACTTCTGGTCGAGCAGCACCTGTGTGCCCGCCTGGCGGGAGAGGACCAGCATTCCGAGGTTGCGGCTCTCCTTGGTGGCCAGCCGGTAGCCTTCCGAGCGCAACTCTTCGTCGGAACTCTCCGGGTGTTTCCGGAGCCACGTCACCAGCCGGTGCAGCAGCGGGTAGCGGAATTTCAGGTTTTTCATCTGTCCTTTGTTCATGGCCGCGTATTTTTTGCGCCGTTCGACCACCAACGTCACCGTCTGCAGAAAGTCCCGCACCATCATGTCGAAGGCCCATAGCAGGACTTCGCCGCCCGGGCGCAGCATGGGCTTTGCCAGCCGCGTCAATTCATTCAGGTGCGGCAGGTACTCGTTGTAGATGGCATCCCAGGTATCGATATACACCGTGTCGTACTTCTCTTTTGTAGTTTCCAGGAACTCCTCAATCGGCGACGGTAGTATCCGGCAGTCACTCCGGCGCGGCCACGGCTGCTTTTTCCAGGCGTTGGAGATGAGCGCAATCACTTCCGGGTCCTTCTCCACCACGTCCACCGCATCCACGCGTGGGAGCGTGAGCGCCATCTGCGGAAAGATCCCCAGCCCCAGCCCGCCGCAGAGCACCCGGCCGCGGCAGCGCTTGGCCGCTTCCCACATCATCAACCGTTCCTGCAAGCCGTCAGACATCCAGACGGTGTAGGGCAAGTCTTCCTTGCCTTCTTCCCAGCCGGTGAACTTGCGGGTTCCCCAGTCGAACCGGCAGCTTTCATTCCGTTTGTAAAGCGTGCAGAACTCCGGTATGCCTTTTCCGCTCACCGGCTGGCCGTAGAGTTCGTGGTTCTGGAACTGCTGCTTGAGCAAGGTAAGGTCGTGGGAGTAGTCGCCCTCTTCCGGCAAAGTAATGTCCATCCGGAGCGCGCGAAAGTCGCCGCGGTCGTCCTGCCAGGTTTCATCGCGTTCGGTGCCGCGGGTGGCAAGTTTCTGCTGCAAAGCCGCAGGAGAGTACAACACCGAAGGCGTCGGCTGCTCTTCCCAAAGGTAACTAAGCACTTCGGGGATCAGCGCCGGCCGGAGCCCGGCGGGCAGCGCGGGCGCCTGCAACTCTATTTCTCTTTCGCTGAGTTTTTTCTCCAGCTTCTGGTGCAGGTTTTCACTCTCGATGCAGTTCACCGCCTGCGGGCACTGCCGGCATTTTTCCACCGAAGTATCGGTCATTACGTTCAGCGCGCGGCAACTCAGCGGACGCGC
>CBDUYQ010000232.1:0-2813 GCA_965371475.1 uncultured bacterium | reverse complement strand
GTGCGGAAAGCATCGTTCAGCGCTGCGGTCAGCGAAAGGCTCAACTCCCGTTCGAAGCCGGTGGCGTTGTGGAACTTGTCCGGGTGGAGCTTCCAGCTCAACTGGTGAAACTGTTTTTCCAGGGCGGCGGCGGCGATACCGAGCTTCCTCGGCAGCCGGAAGAAACCAAAATAGTCGCTCTCGCTCGGCCAGGGTTGCACCTTGCCGCACTCGCCGCAGAAGTGCTCCTCGGCGACGGCCTCTCCGCCCAAGTCGGTCTTGCATTCCCAGCAACTGAGCAGCACCGAGCCAGGTTCCTGCCCCTCTCCGATTTTGATCGGTTTCGTCATAAAAATTTCTGTTTCAGCAAAACCCCGCACACTCCGGGTACTGGCGTTCCTGCGAGGGAAAACCAAACATTTTGTTCAGGCGGAAAAAGAGGAGCCGCAACCGCAACTCTTCTGCGCGTTGGGGTTCTCAAACACAAAGCCCTGCTGCATCAAGTCGTTCTTGTAATCCACGATCATTCCGGCCAGGTAGATCAGGCTCTTCGGATCCACAAATACGCGGACGCCTCCCTCGTAGGTAAACACCTTGTCTTTGTCGGTCTGCCGGGTGTCAAACCGGACGGCGTAGGAAAGCCCTGAGCAGCCACCGCCCTGCACCGCCAGCCGCAGGCCGCCCTCGGCGGGCACTTTGCCCTCCTCCAGGAGCGCGCGGATGCGCGCCACCGCCGCGTCGGTCAGGGTGACGCTGCCGGAGGGAGTTGCGCTCCCCGCCGGGGTTACGTTCTGTGTTGCCATACTTTCACACCTCCGGGAAAGTTACCCGGTCGCGCCTTTGCTCGCGTCCTGCTTCATGCGGAAGTCGGTGATAGCGGCCTTGATGGCGTCTTCGGCCAGCACCGAACAGTGAATCTTGACCGGGGGCAGGTTCAGCTCCTTGACGATTTCGGTGTTCTGAATCGCACGGGCCTCGTCCAGTGTTTTACCCTTGACCCACTCGGTGGCCAGACTGGAGCTGGCAATCGCCGACCCGCACCCGAAGGTCTTGAACTTGGCGTCCTCGATGATCTCGGTTTCCGGGTTAATTCTAATTTGCAGCTTCATGACGTCGCCGCACTCCGGCGCGCCCACCATGCCGGTTCCGACCGTGTTGTCTTCCTTGGGCAGGCTGCCGACGTTGCGCGGATTGTTGTAGTGGTCCAGTACTTTATCGCTGTATGCCATTGCAGTATCTCCTTGGATAATTGCTGAAAAAATAAAACTCCTTAGTCCACCTGCCACTCCAGCTTGCTGATGTCGATGCCTTCCTTAGCCATCTCATAGAGCGGCGAGAGTTCGCGCAGACGGGTAACGGTTTCGGCCACGCGATCCACCACGTAATCGACCTCTTCTTCGGTAGTAAACCGCCCCAGCCCAAACCGGATGGAGGTGTGGGCCAAATCCTCACCCACGCCCAGCGCCTTGAGGACGTAGCTCGGCTCCAGACTGGCCGACGTACAGGCCGAACCGGAACTGACCGCCACGTCGTTGATGCCCATCAGCAACGACTCGCCCTCGACATAGGCGAAGCTGATGTTAGTGTTGTTCGGCAGTCGGTGTTCAATCGAGCCGTTGACATAAATTTCATCCAGCTTCCCCTGCAACTTGCTGAGTAGCCGGTCGCGCAACTTGCCGACGCGTTCGCCCTCTTCCGCCATCTCCTGCTGCGCAATCTCGCAAGCCTTACCGAAGCCGACAATGCCCGGCACGTTCAGCGTGCCCGAGCGCATGCCGCGCTCGTGCCCGCCCCCGTCGATAATGGCCGAGAGCTGTACGCGGGGCTTGCGCCGCCGGACGTAAATGGCGCCGACGCCCTTGGGCCCGTACATCTTATGTGCCGAGAGCGAGGCGATGTCCACGTCCATCGCCTGCACATCAAAAGGAATCTTGCCGGCAGCCTGCACGGCGTCGGTGTGGAACAGGACGTCCTTCTCTTTGCAAATCTTGCCGATTTCCGCGATGGGCTGGAGGACGCCGATTTCGTTATTGGCGTACATGATGGTCACCAGAATGGTTTTGTCGGTGATGGCCGCGCGCAACTCTTCTAAATCGACCAAGCCTTCCTTGCTGACCGGCAGGTAGGTCACATCGATGCCGTGTTTTTCGAGCCGCTGGCAGGTGTCGAGTATCGCCTTGTGCTCAAACACAGTGGTGATGATGTGGTTGCCCTTCTCGCGGTACATCTCCGCCACGCCCTTGACCGCCAGGTTATCGGACTCGGTGGCGCCGGAGGTAAAAATGATCTCCTTGGGGCTGGCAGCGTTAATCAAGTCGGCCACCTGCTGACGCGCCTTGCTGACGGCCTCTTCCGCCGCCCAGCCAAAGGGATGGTTGCGGCTGGCCGCGTTGCCGAAGGTGGAAGAAAAATACGGAATCATCGTCTCGACCACGCGCGGATCCACCGGCGTAGTAGCATGATAGTCCATGTAAATCGGTAGCTTGACTGCCATTGTTATTACTCCCTGTAGTATCTATGAAAAAGATAAACTCGCTTTATTTCTGTTCCCCCAGCACCACATAGACGCTGCTCCCCTGTTCGTTCATCTCCGCCATCGAAAGCGAACTCAGGGCGTTCACGATGCGCTCGTTCACCTTCAGCAGCGGTTCCTTGACCGTGCAGGTCGGGGTCTGCTCACACTCGCCGCGGGCCGTGGTGTTGCAGGAGATAATTTGCACCGGTCCGTCGATGGCGCAGATTACATCCAACGCGGAAATCTTCTCCGGCGCCTGCGCCAGCGTGTATCCGCCGTTGACGCCTTGCTGCGAAACCACCAGACCCATCTGCGCCAG
>CBDUYQ010000231.1:0-2874 GCA_965371475.1 uncultured bacterium | reverse complement strand
ACGAACCCCTGATCAGTACGCTGGCCGCGAGCGTCCCACACCGTGTCGAACGAATCGTCAAAGCGCCGCCCCTCCGTCCAGATCGAATCCCACTGGTTGCCCAAAGCATTCGTGGCAAAACTGTATCCACGCAACTGATCATTCTGGGTATCGATAAGGATGTGGACAATGTCGTCTGCTTGCTGGGTATCGCGCCGGCCCATCCGCGCCCGGACTTTCTCCGGCTCGGTATCAAACGCCAGCCAGACAACATAGAAATTGACATCGTCATATCCCAGGTAGGCTACTGTCCGCTGGCCGGCGGGCGCCCCGTCCGTGGGTGCGCGCTGGATAAAGTTTTCTACCTTGAGGAGTTGGCCCTCCCAGCCGTTGGCCGCCTGCATGCCGAGAAAATCTTCCAGTTGGGGTGGCCTTTCCACCCGGGGAATCACCAGCACCGGCCGGCCCGAATCGTCTGGCGCTGACTGTGCCATTAGCGGCAGAACCAGCAAAGGAGCCAGTACTAGAAATACGCCAGTCCGCCACCACACACGGCAATAAAATTCGGAATAGTGTGACATCTGCCTAGGAGGGGACCCTTTCCAGCTTGACGGTGACGTTGTAGTCGGGCTCGCCCGAGCCGGGATCGTATCGGCGGCGCAGGAGGCCATTGACTTCCGGCCAGAAACCTACCAGACACCCCCGGGCTACCTCCCCAATGCGTGCGCGACAGTCATACTCCCCCACAGAAGACCGCAGCCGAATTCGTTCTCCGTTGCGGATACCCATCTCCCGCGCATCCTCCGCTGAGAGAAAAATCTCGTCCCGCTCCGCCCCGGTCAGCGGGTCCCGGGAATCGAAAATCATGGAGTTGAACTGGCTTCCGCGCCGGTTGGTGAGCAGAAACTTGCCTGCGCTTCCCGCCTCACCGCCACCCTCACCGTCGTGAATTCCGCTGCGGGGCAAAGCCAACGGAGCAAAGCGGGCGCGCCCGCCGGGCATCTTTGCAAACACTCCACCCTCGCAGAGCCGCTCGCCACCGTACTGCACATAGTCCCCCTGCTTGCGGAGTTCCCCAATACCTTTGTACATCGGCATTACGCGGTCCATCTCCAGGCGTATCTCCTGCGCGGACTGAAAATTCAGTGCGGTTCGTTTTACCGGCGACAGGACCCTTTGGGCCAGATTACAAAGAATCTGCCATTCACAACGCGCCTCGCCCGGGCGCGGCCCCTCCACTTCCGGGCTGAACCATATCGTCCGCTCTGTCGAGGTGCTGGTGCCGCCGCCGGGCTGCTCGTATCTGGTCAGAGCGGGCAAGAGCAGTACCGCATCTGAGTCAAGCAGCATGGAAGTGTTGAGGGTAATGTCCTGGTGGACACGAAACTTCAGCTTGTTGAACGCCTCCCGGACGAAGTCCGGGTCGGGCATGGTTTCGAAGAAATTTCCTCCCATGTTGTAGAGCAGATCGAGTTCGCCCCGATGGGCGGCCTCTAACATCTGCGGCGCTTCCAGTCCCTTCGTCATGGGAACCTCATGCCCCCACAACTCCTTAAACCTCTCCGCGCTTTCTTTGTTCACCGGGAACCCGCCCGGCAAGACCGCAGGGACTGAACCACACTCCGCCGCACCCTGCACGCCGCTGTGGCCGCGGATGGGAACTACGCCGCACTTCTCCCGTCCGACCATGCCCCGTGCCAGCGCCAGGTTGACAACCGCCTTGACGTTCTCCACACCGAACTCGTGCTGCGTGAGCCCCATCGACCAGATGAAGACCGCGGTCTCCGCGTTGGCGTAAACATCGGCAAAGTTTTCCATGTCGCCGCGGGTGAGGCCGCATAGCTTTTCCAACTCCTCCCAGGACTGGCTTGAGAGAGCCTGTTTCAACTCATCGAAACCTTCGGTATGCTCGGCAATAAATTTCTCGTCCAACTGTCCCCGTTCCAGCAGGACTTTCAGTACCCCGCCGATAAAAGCTACGTCCCCTCCCACCCGCACCGGATAGTGGTCGTCCACCAGACGGGTACCGAACAACGCACTCTTCGGTATGGATGGGATCCAGTACGCATCCAGCCCCGGCTCACGGAACGGGTTCACGGAAACTATCCGAGTGCCCTGCTCCTTGGCGTGGTGGAGGTACTTGACCGAGACCGGCTGGTTGTTAGCCATGTCGGTTCCGAACAGCACCAGCAGGTCGGTTCCAATCCAGTCCTTGTAAGAGCAGGTGGAGGCGGCCACGCCCAGGGTCGCCTTCATGGCCGTGGTAGAGGCCGCGTGGCAGAGGCGGGCGGCGTTATCGATGTTGTTGGTGCCGAGCAGGCGGGCAAACTTGGCAGCGACGTAGTACACCTCGTTGGTCAGCCCGCGCGAGGTATTGAACAAAGCCCAGCGGGTTGGCTCCACCCGGCGAAGCTCCCCTGCCACCAGGTCCAGCGCATCCCGCCACGAGAGGCGGCGGAAACTCTTCGCGCCCCGGCGGCGAACCATAGGATAAGCAAGACGGCCCATTCGGCGGAGTTCACCGTTGTCACACTTGCGGAGAGCTGCCAGGTCACCCATCTCGCTCGGCTCCAGCGCTGGCATAGTGTTAAGCCGGAGCAACTTCAGGCGCATCATGCACAGGTGGACACCTTCCAGCGTGTTGTCGCGCATCCCCGTGGTACCAAGCGAACAGCCGTCGCAGACACCCTGGTTCAGGATGCGCCAGCCATAGGCGAGATTGTCACGGTTTTCCCAGGCCACGCGCAGCATGGAGGTGAAGTGCCGCGGCTTGTTCAGCCCTAAGCCGAAAGGCCGCCAGGATGCTTTATGAGTGCCCATAAAGAATAGTCAACTCCCACGCAGGAAACATATCGTTTCTAACGTAGGGTTTGCGGCGAGTCAAGCCGGCTCCGG
>CBDUYQ010000230.1:0-2876 GCA_965371475.1 uncultured bacterium | reverse complement strand
TGATCGACAAACTCACCCTGCACATGAACAAGGTGCGGCAGGCGCAGATTACCCGGGAACTGATTGAGATTGTAAGCGGAGCAGCAGCATTGTAATGTGGCCGGAATCCGGCGACCAGCAACCGGTGAGGGCAGAGATTGAACAGTTTTCAGGAGTTGGATGCATGGAAGAACGCACACAAGGTGACCTTGGCTATCTACCGGGCAACCTCAGCCTTTCCCAAAGAGGAACGGTTCGGGATAACCTCGCAGGTGCGGCGGGCGGCCAGCTCAATCGGCGCGAACATCGCGGAAGGGTTTGGCAGACGATCCACCAAAGATTTTATCCGGTATTTGGAAATCGCCAATGGGTCACTGGAGGAGGTCAGAAACTTTCTTATGCTGGCCCACGATTTACAATATCTGAAGAAGGAAACATTTGCCTCTTTGCGGGACGAATGCGACACAACCGGACGACTACTGGGCGGCTTGATGAAGTCGCTGCGGAAACGCTTGAAGAGTTGAACTCAATCGACACTGGTCGCCGGTCGCTGGCCACAGGCCGACTTTGATTTTTTAGGAGGAGAAATGAGCGCAAAAGCTACACAGACAACCGGCAAGGTCGTGCAGGTTATCGGCCCGGTAGTGGACGTGGAGTTCGACGAGGCCCACCTGCCCACCATCTTTAACGCCATCCGCATCACCAGCGAAGGGTTCGACGTGCCCGAGCCGATTGACATCATCGTCGAGGCGCAACAGCACCTGGGCGAAGGGCGCATCCGCACTGTCGCGCTCAAGACCACCGACGGGCTGGTGCGCGGCATGAAGGCCATCGATACCGGCGCCGCGATTACCGTGCCGGTCGGCAAGGCCACGCTGGGCCGCATCATGAACGTGCTGGGCGAGCCGGTGGACGAACTCGGCCCCATCAACGCCGATACGTACTATCCGATTCACCGCCCCGCGCCCGCGTTGAAAGACCAGTCCACCTCGCAGGAGATGTTCGAGACCGGCGTAAAGGTCATCGACCTGCTGCAACCGTTCCTCAAGGGCGGCAAGATCGGGCTCTTCGGCGGCGCGGGCGTGGGCAAGACCGTGATCATCATGGAACTCATCCACAACGTCGCGCTGAAACACGGCGGCGTTTCCGTGTTTGCCGGCGTGGGCGAACGCACCCGCGAAGGCAACGACCTGTGGCTGGAGATGAGTGAATCCGGCGTTATCGTCCCCGGCGACAACGAGAAGTCGCGCGCGGCGCTGGTCTATGGTCAGATGACCGAGCCGCCCGGCGCCCGGCTGCGCGTGGCGCTTACCGGCCTTTCCGTGGCGGAGTACTTCCGCGACGAGAAGAACATGGACACGCTGCTCTTCATCGACAACATCTTCCGATTCACGCAGGCCGGGTCGGAAGTCTCGGCGCTGCTGGGCCGGATGCCTTCGGCGGTGGGCTACCAGCCCAACCTGGCCACCGAGATGGGCGAACTGGAAGAGCGCATCACCTCGACCAAGACAGGTTCGATTACCTCGGTGCAGGCGATCTACGTCCCGGCGGACGACCTGACCGACCCGGCGCCGGCCACCACCTTTGCCCACCTGGACGCCACGCTGGTGCTTTCGCGTCAGGTGGCCGAGTTGGGGCTCTACCCGGCAGTGGACCCGTTGCAATCCTACTCGCGCATCCTCGACCCGCGCATTGTGGGCGAGGAGCACTACGCCGTGGCGCAGTCGGTCAAACTGACCCTGCAACGCTACAAAGACCTGCAGGACATCATCGCGATTCTGGGTATCGAAGAACTGAGCGACGAGGACAAACTGGCCGTCTCCCGCGCCCGGAAGATCCAGCGCTTCCTCTCGCAGCCGTTCTTCGTGGCCGAGCAGTTCACCGGCTCGGCGGGCAAGTACGTCAAGATCGAAGACACCATCCGCGGCTTCAAGATGGTTGTGGACGGCGAACTCGACGACGTGCCCGAGCAGTGCTTCTATATGCAAGGCGGCATTGAAGACGTGCAGGCCGCCGCCGAGAAAATGAAAGAGACAGCGTAGGATAAATTTGCGTGGCTGAAACTTTTGAATTACAAGTCGTAACGCCGGACCGGCAGACCGTCCGGGAGGATGTGGAAGAGGTGCAGGTGCCCGCGCGCGGCGGCTACCTCGGAATCCTGCCCGGCCACGCCCCGCTGCTGAGCGAGATGCAACAGGGCGAGCTGAGCTACCGCCAGGGCAGCAAGTGGCACTACCTGAGCGTCTTCTGGGGCTTCGTCGAGGTCCTGCCGGATCGCGTCGTGGTGCTGGCCGAAACCGCCGAGCGCCCTGAAGAGATCGACCTCGACCGCGCCCGCGAGTCGCAGAAGCGTGCCGAAGACCGCTTGGGCAAACCCGGCGATTCTAAGGTGGACTTCAACCGCGCGCAGGTAGCCCTGCAGCGCGCACTGATTCGCCAGCAGGTAGCGGGCCACGTGGGCAAACTCACCTAGCCGTGCCTTTTTCTCATCCCGTACTGCCGTTTGAATCATGAACAGCCAACCTTCATCTAATTACTTTTGTGGATTTGCAGCAGGGAGACTGATGCCGACCATCCGAATGTACTGCACCACCTGGTGCCCGGACTGCTGGCACGCCAAACGTTTCCTCGACGAGCGCGGCATCGCCTACGAAACCATCAACGTGGACGAGCAGCCGGAAGCCGCCGCGCTCATTATTGAAAAGAACAACGGCAAGCGAAAGGTCCCGACCTTTGAGGTGGAGGGCCGCTGGTTCTCCGCCAGCCCGTTCAACCCTGACCACCTCGCAGAACAACTGAATCTCTCCTGAGTTTTCCCCACTACGTCCCCAAAACTTCTTCGTGGCACTGGTGCGGGCGCAGGGGCTTCGCTACACTGGGACCGATGCACGTGCATG
>CBDUYQ010000229.1:0-2895 GCA_965371475.1 uncultured bacterium | reverse complement strand
CTGGCGAAGGGATTCGAACCCCCGACCCTCTGATTACAAATCAGATGCTCTACCAGCTGAGCTACGCCAGCCTCTCTCCTCACAAAAACGAGGGCATCGGCAAACAATAAAATTTAACACACCAAGCGGTTTTTTATCAACTACTCCCGCCCGGCTCCCGCCCCCAAACCAGCCTCTTCACCAGCCGCCCTTGGACAAACCCGCCGCCTGCTCTATACTTGCCCGTTCGGGAAACCGCTTCAAGGGAGGCATCTCAGGTGGCTGGTAAGTGGAAATGGCTGATAATACTGGGGCTTATCATCCTGGTAGCCGCTGCTGGTACGGCCTACTGGGTATTGCTTGTCCCCAAGCCGCTGCCCGAGCGGGACGCTGAAGCCAAGCCCCTGGCAGGGCTCGACTGGCTGCCTGCTGAAGCGGGGCTGGTGGCAGGCGTAAACCTGAAAGATGTCCGCCAGCAGGAGTGGTTTTTGCAACTCCTCGACCAGGCCACCAGCGACGCCAGCGCCGATCAGGATTACCAGGATTTTGTCACCTCGACCGGCTTCGACTACACCCGCGACCTCGACCAACTTTGGCTGGGCTTCTACGGTCCCAGTGACAAACCTTTCGTAGTGGGAGTGGCCGAAGGGAGGTTCAACCAGGAAAAGCTCGTCGGTCATGCTCGCCGCTACGACGGCACAATCACCCAACACCTTGAGTTTGAAATCTATCAGGTGGATGACCCTATCCGTTCCGATTCCCAACAGGCCGGAAGTTTTGCCTTTGCTTTTTTGGCGGAGAACCGCCTGGCGTTCGGGTCCGACACGGAACGCGTCAAATTGATACTAGACACGGCTGCCGGACAGTCCCCCAGCGTCGGAGCAGACGAAGAACGGCGCGCCCGGCTGGAGAAGGCTTCTGCCGGACAGCAACTCTGGGCTTCGAACGATCTCTCGCGCTGGACCCTCTCCTACTTACAAAAACAGAAAGACATAGCCGCCCTGCTGAAAGAAATTGGCGCGGGGCTCACAATTTCTCCCACGGGGTTGCGGTTGCAAACCGTGGCACTGTGCCACGAGCCCGGACAAGCCGAACGGCTGCACGACAACCTGAAACTCCTGCTGCTGGCTGGAAGAATTTACCTCGGTGGCGATTCCAATCCGCTGGTGCAGTCACTGGGGAAGTCCCTGGGCGAAGTTGCCCTCTACCAGGAAGATTCGGTTGTGCAAGCGGAACTGGAGCTTACCCAGAACCAAGTCGCCGCGCTGCTTACGCCGCCGGAAGAAAACCCGCCGAAATCCCCTGCCCGGTAAGAAGATTATTTCACCGGACAGCTTGCCGTATCACCCGTAAAACTGCTCCCCAGCTCCGTAGAAAGCAACTCCATTTCCCAACGGATACTTTCCGCGACGGCGCCCGTGGCCAGCCGGGGGCGGCCCTTCGAGTCCAACAAAACAGGAACCACGCGGACCGATTCCACCTTCGCGCCCGATAAGGTGATTTCAAATATCGCAGAGCGCCGCGCCAGTTTGTTACGCGTGGGAAAGACAAAGTTCCCGGCGGAGTAAACCACCGGCGCCGAACCGAAGCAACCGATACCCTGCAACACATGCGGGTGCGCACCCAACACCAGGTCGGCGCCGGACTGCTGAGCGGCCCGGGCCCAGACAAGCTGCCGGCGGTTGGGCCGGGGGGTAAACATCTTGCCCCAGTGGAACACGACGACCAGGACGTCGGCGTGAGGGCGGGCACGCCGCACCACCGTGCGTACCCGCTCGATATACTTGGCGGGCGCGATGCCGGGACTTTTGGAGCGCGCCCAATAGTTCTTGGGAACTACATCGCTCAACGCAACGATGCCAATCCGGATACCCTGCAACTCTACAATTTGAACCCGGTCGGCTTCGGCCAGATTCTTCCCGGCGCCCACCGGGATAATATCCGAGGCACGCAACTGCTCGAGCGTGTCAAGCAAACCCTGCTCCTGGTAGTCCATAGTGTGATTGTTGGCCAGCGCCGCAACGTCAATGCCCGCGTCTTTCAGCGCGGCGGCGGAGTCCGGCGATGTCGCGCGGAAGATGAAGTCCTTGCCGGCAATGACCATTTTGGGGTCTTTGTGCGGGGTGCGTTCGGCGAAGTCGGTGAGCGGCTCTTCCAGATTACCGATGACCAGGTCGGCTTCCGACAACTTCTTTTTCACCCCGCCAAAAAATTCCGCGGGCGGGAGCGGGGGCTGCTGCCAGGGCGCTTCCAGGAGGATGTCACCCACAAACGTCAGCCGAATCACCGGCGAGGTCTGATCCTGCGCCGTCACCGCCAGGTGTGCAGAAAAAGCCAGCAGCACAAATGCCGCGGCGAAAGAATTTGCTTTACGAACAGGAAAGTTTGCCGAGCGCACCTTCAGGAAGCATCTTGCAGCCGGAACCGGAAAAGACATTCCGCGCGGAACTAGTCGGAACTGCCCGAGAAGACAGTGGGACGGCTTTGCGCGGTCTGCACGCTGCCCGCGCGCAGGAAGCGCCACGGGTTGAGCGGCGAACGGTTGAGGCGGACTTCGTAGTGCAGGTGCGAACCCTTGGCGCGGCCGGTGGAGCCGACAAAACCGATAATGTCACCGCGCTCGACCGCCTGGCCGGAATAGGCCCGGGCGCGGGAAAGGTGCGCGTAGTAGGTGGTGATGCCACCGCCATGGTCCACAATCACCAACCGGCCAAAGCCGGCGCGGGAACCCGCCCAGATTACGAAACCGTCGGCGGCGGTCCGGACCGTGTCACCGTAGTTACCGTCGATATCCACGCCTTTGTGGAAGGCGCCTTCCCCGTTAAAGGGATCGATGCGCTGACCAAAGCCGGATACGACAGGTCCGCGCACCGGCCAGAGCGACGGGGTGTAACGGAGGTCTTCAATATCCTGACT
>CBDUYQ010000228.1:0-2907 GCA_965371475.1 uncultured bacterium | reverse complement strand
CGGGCCAGCGCTACAACTTTTTTGGCGGCGTCGGCCATGTCGGTGGCGACGGTAAAGTTCAGCCCCGACTCGCTGAGAATCTTCCGTCCCAGCTCGACGTTGGTGCCTTCCATGCGGATCACGATCGGGTCTTTAATCTTGAGGGAGCGGGCGGCTTCGACCACGCCTTTCGCCAGCCGGTCGTTGCGCAGGATGCCGCCGAAGATGTTAATCAGCACCGCCTTGACGTTGGGGTCGCCGAGGATAATTTTGAAACCTTCGCGCACCTGCTCGGCGCTGGCGCCGCCGCCGACGTCGAGGAAGTTGGCGGGCTCGCCCCCGGCCAGCTTGATGATGTCCATGGTGGCCATGGCGAGGCCGGCGCCGTTGACCATGCAGCCGACGTTGCCGTCGAGCTTGACGTAGTTGAGGCCGTGCTGGGAGGCTTCGACCTCGAAGGGGTCCTCTTCGTCGAGGTCGCGCAGGGCGGCGATATCCTGCTGCCGGAAGAGCGCGTTGTCATCGAAATTAATCTTGGCGTCGAGAGCGAAAAGGCGGTCGTCTTTGGTGGTAATCAGAGGGTTGATTTCCACCAGCGAGGCGTCGCTGTCATTAAAGAGCCGGACCAGGCTGTCCAGAAACACCCCGAACTGCTTCCGCAGCGGCCCTTCGAGCTTCAAACCGAAGGCGAGCCGGCGGATCTGAAAGGGCAGGAGTCCGGTGGAGGGATCAATTGCGACCTTGAGAACCTTGTCGGGTGTTTTGGCGGCGACCTCTTCAATGTCCATCCCGCCCGCGGCCGAGGCCATGACCACGACGCGGGACTGCGCGCGGTCGAGCACCAGCCCGAGGTAGAGTTCCCGCGCAATCGGCACAGTGGATTCGACCAGCACCCGGCGGACCTCCTGCCCTTCCGGGCCGGTCTGGTGGGTGATGAGCGGTAGCCCGAGCATCTCTGCGGCGGCGTGCTCGGCCTCCTTGGGGGTGGAAACCTTTTTAACTCCGCCGCCTTTGCCGCGTCCGCCGGCATGAATCTGGGCCTTGACCACCACCTCATCGCCCAAGCGAAAGGCGGCAGCGCGGGCTTCCGCCGGGGTGCTGGCTACGTCCCCGTGCGGGATGGGGAGGCCGTACCGCCAGAAAAGCTGCTTCGCCTGAAATTCGTGAATCTTCATGTAAAGTTTGTTGCTGTTTGGAATCAAACGGCCCTAGAATGCTACTGGAATGCCACCGGGCCGTGCAATCGAAATTTTGAGTATAGGGGAGACATGAAGCCAAAGCAACCAGCGCCGGGAACGATGAAGCGGGCGGAAGCCCGCGCGGCCATGGAAACCATCCTGCGGGGCGAAGCAACGGAGGCAGAAATAGCCGCACTGCTTACGAGTCTGCGGGAACGGGGCGAAACCGTCGAGGAGATTGTCGGCTTTGCCGAAGCCATGCGCGCCCACGCCACTTTTATTTTTACTGATATTTTCACTGAGGAGAACCCGCGCCCGGAGGGCGTGCTGGTGGACACCTGCGGGACAGGCGGCGACAACGCCGGGCTGTTTAACATCTCGACCGCAGCGGCGCTGGTAGTGGCCGCCGCCGGTGTGCCCGTGGCCAAGCACGGCAACCGTTCCATATCAAGCCAATGCGGCAGCGCCGACGTGCTGGAAGCCCTCGGAGTAAAAATTACTCTGCCGCCGGAACAGGTGGCCGCCTGCATTCGGGAAGTGGGGTTCGGGTTCCTGTTCGCCCCGCACTTCCATGCTTCCACCCGGCACGCACAGCCGGTTCGGAAGAAACTCGGCGGCCGGACGGTGTTCAACCTGCTGGGGCCGCTGACCAACCCTGCCGGGGTGGACGCGCAGGTGGTGGGCGTCTATGACGAGAAATGGCTGGCGCCAATGGCGGAGGCATTGGGACAGTTGGGCGTCCAACGCGCCTTCGTGGTGCATAGTCAGGACGGATTGGACGAGGCTTCCCTTTCCGCCCCGACCGACGTGGCGGAGTGGAAAGATGGCACAGATGGAATAGTCCAGCGGTTCACCCTTACCCCGGAAGAGTTCGGAGTAGAACGCGCTCCGCGGGAAGCGTTGCAAGGAGGAGACGCCGCCGCCAACGCCGCCATCCTCCGTGGCATTTTTGAGGGAAAGGCCGGGCCGCCGACTGACGTAGTCTTGCTTAACGCCTCACTGGCGCTGGTCGCCGCCGGGGCCGCCGAGGATTTCCGCAGCGGAGCCGAACGCGCCCGCGCTGCTATTCAATCCGGCGCGGCGAACAAAATGCTGGATGCTTTGACTACCTTTACAAACAAGTAACTGGCATCATCGGGTAGAGGCGGTTCGCTGCAAATTCTCCGCGCCCAACCTGCTTGGCAGGTTTTTCTGCCTCAGGGGCTAAAGCCCCTCTTCTCTCTGCCCTCTATGGCACGGCTAAAGCCGTGCCCCGCCAACAACTGATCCCCGCCATTGCAGCAATGGCTCACAGGAAGAAAGGGGCTTATGGTGTGGGGCTGTCTTTGAGGGCGGGGGGCTTGGTGCCGGCGGGGAGTTTATCGAAGCCTTTGGAGGGTGTGGCGGGCTTGGCAATCTTTTCGACCACGGCTTTGTTGCGGTCGAGGTGCTCTTCCGAACACTTGGTGCAGAAGACGCGGTCGAGTTCTTCGTCGCGCACCTGACAGAGTACGTAGCAGCTGCAGACGCACTCGCAGTAGCCGTTCATCATTGAAGTTTTTACCGGAACTATGGCCATGGCCTTAACTCCCTGACAGGGGAGATACCCCTGGCAACGAAAAGTAGCTTACCATAGACGATTGCACAGCTTCTACTCTGCGCCCGAAAAGAAAAAGACTCACCACAGAGACCTGCCTGCGGCAGGCAGGCGCAGAGGACGCTGAGAAAGCACTGAGGAAACGGGCCCACAGCGCTTAGGATGGCAGGCAGG
>CBDUYQ010000227.1:0-2938 GCA_965371475.1 uncultured bacterium | reverse complement strand
CAATCGCACTGGTTCTCGGTGGGCTCGATAGTAACCTGGGGCGAAGCCGGAGTAGGAGTGGTAGCTACGCAATCCTTTGTGGACCCCAGCTACGGTCCACTCGGGTTAGCCCTGATGAAGGCCGGCAAAACCGCCGAGCAGGCGCTCGCAGCCTTGAAACTGGCTGACGAACATCCGGAAGTGCGGCAGGTGGCTTTTCTGGATGTCCACGGCAACGTCGCCGCCCACACCGGCGAAAAGGCCATCCCCGGCGCAGGACATATCGTCGGCGAAAACTTTTCCGTGCAGGCCAACCTGATGCTCAACAACAAAATCTGGCCCGCGATGGCCAAGGCCTACCGCGAAAGCAAAGGCGACCTGGCCGAAAGGATGATGGCGGCGCTGGAAGCCGCGCAAACAGCCGGGGGCGACATCCGCGGCAAGCAGTCGGCTGCGATGATAATTGTCAAATCGGAATCCACCGGGCGGCCCTGGGCCGACCGGGTGATGGAACTTCGCATCGAAGACCACCCCGAACCAATCAAAGAGTTGCGGAGGCTGATCAAAGTCCACCGCGCCTACCAGCACATGAACGAAGGCGACCTCGCCATCGAACACGGCGACGAAGCCAAAGCGCTGCGGGAATACTCCGCCGCCGAGGAGATGTTCCCCGACAACCTGGAGATGAAGTTCTGGCACGCGGTTTCACTGGTCAACATGGGCCGGGTGGAAGAGTCGCTGCCGCTCTTCAAAGAGATCTTTGCCAAAGATGAAAACTGGAAAGAACTTCTGCCGCGCCTGCCCGGTGTGGGGCTGCTCAACGTTGACGAAGAGACCCTGTGGAAGAAGATTCTCCGCATGAAACCCCCGGCTTAAAAAGAGGAAACCATGAAACCAGAAAAGAAACCCGCCCAGGAAATGATTGATCTCTATGACGAGTTCACCCACGGCTCCCTGCCCCGGCGCGAATTTATGGCCCGGCTGGCCAAACTTGCCGGGGGGGCCGTAGCGGCGGCTGCGGTACTTCCGCTGATTGCGCCAAACTATTCTTTACAGCAGGTCGCGCCGGACGACAAAAACCTGGTGACGGAACGCGTAACCTACCCGGGCGCGTCGGGAGAGATGCGGGGGTATTTCGCCCGCCCGGCAAACGCCGGCAAAGCTCCGGGGGTCTTGGTTATCCATGAAAACCGCGGGCTGAATCCACACATTGAAGATGTCGCACGGCGGGCGGCGCTGGCAGGATTTGTGGCGCTGGCGCCGGACGCGCTTTCTCCTCTGGGCGGGACGCCTGCGGATAGTGGTCAGGCGCGGCAAATGTTCCGCGATCTGGACCGCGAAAAAACTGTCGAGGATTTCGTGGCAGGGGTTGACTGGCTCAGCCGGCACGAACACTGCACCGGCGATGTCGGCTGCGTGGGCTTCTGCTGGGGCGGAGGCATGTCAAACCAACTGGCGATCCACTCTCCCGCCCTGAAAGCCGCTGTCGTTTTCTACGGGCGCTCACCGGCAGCAGAAGATGTTTCTAAAATCCAGGCAGCCTTGTTGTTGAACTATGCCGGGCTCGACAGGCGAATTAATGCGTCTATCCCGGACTATGAAGCCGCGCTGAAGCAGCACGGAAAAGAGTACACGCTGCACAGGTACGAAGGCGTCAACCACGCCTTCCACAACGACACCTCGGAGTCGCGTTATGACGAGGCGGCGGCGAAGCTGGCCTGGAGCCGGACCCTCGAGTTCTTTAACACGAAATTGCGTTAAAGATTCGGGAAAGCTCACGGCCATCAGGGCCGTTCGGAGAAGGCCAACCCGGCGCCGAGGGCAACCAGTACGCTGCCGGTAAAGCGGCGCTGCCAGCGCAGAAACCGGGTGTGGCCCTTTATCCAATCCCCGGCCGTGCCGGAAAGCACGCCTACCGTTCCCTGCACCAGAAAAACAATAGAGTTATAGATGAGACCGAGCAGCAGGATTTGCAGGCCTACTGAACCGCGCTCCGGGTCGGCGAACTGCGGCAGGAAGAACAGAAAGAAGAGCGCCAGTTTCGGGTTCAGCAAATTGGCGAGGATGCCATCGAGAAAAAGTTTACCGGTTGTGTGCCGCTGCGACTTTTTTTCTTTCTCGGATGCCGGCCCGCCGCTCAGCAGGTGCTGGACGCCCAGAAAGATAAGGTAGGCCGCGCCCGCGTATTTCATTACGAGGAAAGCCTGCGCCGATGCCGCCAGAATGGCAGACACTCCCAATGCGGCGAACAAGGTATGCATCAGGGCGCCCACCACCACGCCGCCCGCCGAAACAATGCCGGCCTGCCTGCCCTGGCCCAGCCCGCGCGAGAGGATGTACATCATCGCCTGGCCGGGCGTGAGGATGAGCGCCAGCGAAGCGCCCAAAAAAATTACCAGTGCTGGAGTGTCCGGTAACATGAATTCCATCTTACCTGATTAGCCGCGCGCCTGACTCAGTTCCCAGATGCGGGCCAGGTGGTGGTCGTCATGCTCGGCGACGAAATAGAGGTGGTCAACAAACCGCATGGGAGATTTGAGCCGCGGATGCAGCGCGGTGCGGGCAAAGGTCTCCGGGGACAAATCATCCAGACAGGCCACGGACTTCTCTCTCGACGCGCGGAATGCACTGACGATTTCCTTGAAAGAACAGCCGTTGTGGTTTGCCTGGTCAGTCTTTTGGTTGGCCAGGTCGGCGGCGGTCAGCAACTCGGCCCCGGCCAGAAAATCTTCGACGCGGGAAGCCCACAAAGGTTCGAGGTCGAGCAGGTGGCCGGCATTTTCCTGGATCGACCATTTGCCGTCCGGCTTGCGAGTCAGCACGTCGGGAGAAAGACCATTGACAAGTTCCTCCAGCCGGGCCGGCGCGCCGCGCAGACGCACCCGCAGGTTCGGGTACAATTCGACCGGGAAGACGAATTCAAACTTGCGCTCAAACCAGATAGATAGTTCGCTCATGC
>CBDUYQ010000226.1:0-2947 GCA_965371475.1 uncultured bacterium | reverse complement strand
CGGCGAGGAAAGCCTTTACCCTGAGTGTAACGAAGGGAAAGGTGTCCTCGCCGGTATTTTCAATTCCCAATACACTATGGAGGCGGGACCTGCCTGCGGCTTGCCCGCCGTGGCGGGTAGGCAGGCAAGAATGCCTGCCCCACCACTTACTCACCGGCGTGGCGCAGACATTTTTGTCTGCGAGACCCAAAAACCCGCTACAGTAAAGATGGTATGCCGTCACCTTTGGTTACAACCGGAGTCGCCCTCGTCTTTGGGGCAGCCACTCTTGTCCTGCTGCGCTGGTGGGAGAGTCCCCGCCGCGCGCCGCTGCCCTGGTACGGCTGGCTGGGCCTCACAATGATAGTCGCCGGGGAACTGCTGATGTTCCGGCAGGTAGAACCTTTCTACACCTGGTTCACGCCCTGGGTCTGGACCGGCTACATCCTTCTGG
This sequence comes from uncultured bacterium, assembly GCA_965371475.1. GTDB lineage: Bacteria > Acidobacteriota > Terriglobia > Acidiferrales > 2-02-FULL-67-57 > CBDUYQ01. The sequence goes on along the minus strand of CBDUYQ010000226.1, from coordinate 2,514 downwards.
CCGATGCTGGCGTCTTTGCTCTGCGCGGAAAATCACTGCTCAAAAACGACCCGCGCGAGTTTGCCAAACTCGCCTACTGGTCGGTCCCCCTCTGGCTCGTCTTCGAGGCCTACAACATGCGCCTGCAAAACTGGGAGTACCACGGGCAAGTCGAGGACTACTGGCTGCGAATCGTGGGCTATATGTGGGCGTTTGCTACTATTATCCCCGCGCTGTTTGAAACTGCCGACCTGCTGGCCGCTTCCGGCTGGTTTGAAGGCGCAACCTTCAAAGGCTGGCGCTGGTATGCAAAAGCCCAGAAACCATTATTGTCGATAGGGTTGCTCTGCCTCGTGGTCCCGTTATTTCTTCCACAGTCTCTCGCCGTCTATACCTTCGGCGCGGTCTGGCTGGGGTTCATCTGGGTGCTGGAACCCATTAACCTCCGCCGCGGCCACCCCTCCCTGTTGAAAGACATGAAAGAGGGCAACGCGCAGCGCTTCTACTGCCTGCTCGCCGGGGGAATGTTCTGCGGGCTGCTGTGGGAGTTCTGGAACTTCTGGGCGGGCGCCCGCTGGGTCTATACCTTTCCCATCTTGCAAGAGTGGAGACTCTTCGAGATGCCCCTGCCCGGCTACCTCGGCTTTCCCTTCTTCGCCCTCGAATGCTACGCCCTGTACTACTTCGTCTCGGGCGAATTGCAAAGGTTGCTTCCGGCCTCAACGCCATCCAGGTAGGGCAAGGCTTTATGCCTTGCCGCTCGGTTGCGGTCTATCCGCAACGGCAGGAGGTAAGCCCTGCCTGCAGCAGGCAGGCCCTGCCCTACCCAAACCAACCGAGGTCTCACAGAAAATCTCTCAATGTCTGCAAAGGAAAAAACCGGCGAGGAATCTGCGCTTCGCCCATCTTCCTCGCCGCTACCCGTTAACCTCCTCCCAAGTAGCGGCGAGGAAAGCCTTACCCTGAGTGTAACGAAGGGAAAGGCGTCCTCGCCGGGGTTTCAATTCCTAATCCCGGCAACAACTAGGCGAGTTTGACGACAACCCCCTCCTTGTTTTATTGTGTTCCCGGTTCGGGGGCGGACCATCTGAGGATGAGATCGTTTTCCCCGTTCTCCCGGCAAGATTTCTGAGAAGGAGTATTTCATGACGCAACAACCGGATTTTTCCCACATCATGCAGGTCGGCATGGGCTTCTGGCCCTCGAAGACCCTGCTGAGCTCAGTCGAACTAGGCGTCTTCACCGAACTGGCAAAAGGCCCGAAGACCAAAGCCGAACTGGGCGAAGCGTTGGGGATGCACCCGCGCGGCTCGATGGACCTTTTCGACACCCTGGTCGCTCTGGGCTTCCTCGAAAAAGACGGCAGCGGCGACTCGGCCCAGTACCGCAACACCGCCGCCACCGATCTTTACCTCGACCGCAACAAGTCCGGTTACATCGGCGGCTTTCTTGAAATGTGCAACGCCCGGCTTTATACCCATTGGGGCAACCTGACCGAAGGGCTCAAGACCGGCCAGCCGCAGAACGAAGTCAAACAAACTGGCACGTCAATCTTCGAAACGCTTTACGGCGACCCGGCCGAACTGGAAGGGTTTTTGAACGCCATGCTCGGACTCCAACGCCCCAACTGTGAAGTGCTGGCAGAGAAGTTCAACTTCTCCCAGTACAAAACGCTGTGCGACGTCGGCGGCGCCATGGGCGTCCTCTCCGTGAGCGTGGCCCAAAAGCACCCGAACATTGAATGCACAAGCTGGGACCTGGCACCGGTCGAGCCCATTGCCAAGAAATACATCGCCGCCTCGGGAGTAGCCGGACGGGTCAAGACCGCCAGCGGCAACTTTTTCGAGGACGCACTGCCCAAAGCCGACGTCATCACCATGGGCAACATCCTCCACGACTGGAACCTCGAAAACAAAAAAATGCTCATCGGCAAAGCCTATGACGCGCTCTCCGAAGGCGGCGCTTTGGTCGCCGTGGAAAACATCATCGACGACGAGCGGCGCGAAAACGCCTTCGGCCTGATGATGTCGCTCAACATGCTGATTGAGTTCGGTGAGGCCTTCGACTACACCGGCGCCGACTTTACCGGTTGGTGCAAGGAAGTGGGCTTCAAGAAAACCGAAATCATCCCGCTCGGTGGCCCCGCCTCCGCCGCTGTCGCCTATAAATAAAACAAATGTTATTTGAGGGAGGTCGAAGCGGCGGCACACTATCCCCGGCGGAAATCTTGCAGCGTAAACCCTGCGTCTCTCAGAATCCGGGAAAATAATCCTTTGGGAAGGTCTCCACGGTGAAAAGGCACAACCAACATGGGGCGACTGGCGTGCTTCAGTATTAGGTGAGAGCCGGTTTGGCGAGCGCGGCGATAACCTTTCCGGTTCAAGAATTTCAGAAGGTCCCGCGCGGTGGGCATCTAATCAACCGCTAAGGTAACGGTTTCGGCAAATACGGTGCGGGTTTTAGGCGGGCGCTTTCGTGATTTTTTGCATTCGGAAATGTAGAGCCGCATGGCTTCCAGAATACTTTTCTTGGCGG
>CBDUYQ010000225.1:0-2949 GCA_965371475.1 uncultured bacterium | reverse complement strand
TCCTTGACCTCGGTGTAGCTCTCCAGCGCGTAGCTGCCGAGCTCGCGTCCGAAGCCGCTGGCCTTGTAGCCGCCGAAGGGCGCGCCGGGGTCGTAGCTGTTGTAGGTATTGATCCAGACGGTGCCGGCCTTGAGCCGGCGGGCAATGTGGTGCGCTTTGGCGATGTCGCGGGTCCAGACTCCGGCGGCCAGCCCGTAAGGGTTGTTATTGGCCTCGCGGATGGCCTCTTCCATGTCGTCAAACTGGATGGCGGCCAGCACCGGCCCGAAGATTTCCTCCTGCGCAATCTGCATGTCGTTGCGGACGCCGTCGAAGATGGCGGGCTGGACGAAAAAGCCCTTGCCGTCCACCTGCACCCGTTCCCCGCCGGTGACGAGGCTGGCGCCTTCCTTCTTGCCGATGTCAACGTACTTGAGCACGGTGTTCAACTGCGCCTCGGAAACGATGGCGCCCAGGCGGGTCTTGGGGTGCATGGGGTCGGCGGGCTGGAGTTTCCTGGTGCGGGCGATGAGCTTTTCCATGAACTCATCGTGGATCTTTTTGGCGACGAAGAGACGGGAACCGGCGGCGCAGACTTCGCCCTTGCCGTAGAAGATGCCGTTGTAAGCGCCTTTGACGGCGGCGTCGATATCGGCGTCATCAAGGACGATGTTGGGCGACTTGCCGCCCAGCTCGAGCGTGATGCGCTTCAGCGTATCGGCGCCGGTCTTCATGATGGTCTTGCCGACTTCGGTGGAGCCGGTAAAGGCAATCTTATCGACGCCGGGGTGCTCCACCAGCGCCATGCCCGCCACCGTGCCCCGTCCGGTGAGGACGTTTAACACGCCCGCAGGCAACTCGGCCTTCTGGCAGATTTCGGCCAGCTTCAAGGCGGTGAGGGAGGTGAGTTCGGCAGGCTTCAACACGACGGTATTCCCGGCGGCCAGCGCCGGGGCAATCTTCCAGGAGGCCAGCAGCAGCGGGAAGTTCCACGGCGTGATGGCCCCAACCACTCCGATTGGTTCGCGCAGGGTGTAGTTGAAAAACGGTCCGGCCACCGGCACGGTCTGGCCGTAAATCTTGGTGGCCCAACCGGCGTAGTAACGGAAGATTTCGACAATCATGGGGAAGTCAACATAGCGCGACTCGAAGATGGGCTTGCCGTTATCGAGCGTTTCGAGGGTGGCAAACTCGTCTATGTTCTCTTCAATCAGGTCGGCGATTTTGAGGAGGTAGCGGGCGCGCTCGGCGGCGGCCATGGTGGCCCAGGGGCCTTCTTCAAAAGCGGCGCGGGCAGCCTTGACCGCCCGGTCAACGTCTTCCGCCCCGGCGGAGGCCAGCGGAGCAATCACTTCGCCGGTAGCGGGGTTGATGGTTTCGCGCTCCTCGCCGGAGGCGGCGGCGGCCCACTCCCCGTTGATAAACAGTTTTCCTGACTGCACCTGCACCTTCACCTGCGGAGTCGTTGCCATTTCTCTTTCCCTCTCAGAGGTTGACCGGAAGGGTAAACTCCCTAAGCCGCCCTTCCGGTAATCGGATAATGTTGCCGGCTACTTCGCCTGGAACTTCGGCTGCCGCTTGTTGATGTAGGCGTCGAGACCTTCCTTGGCGTCGTCGCTCTGGAAGAGCAGTTGCTGCATCTCGCGCTCCATGGCCAGTCCGTCGTGGAAGCCGACTTCGGAGCCGGACTGCACGGCGCGCTTGATGCGCCCCACCGCCTTGGCGGCCTTGTTGGGTGGAACGAACTGCCGGGCGTAGTCCATCACCTCATCCCAGAAGGTATCGCGCTCGAAAACATCATTGATCAGGCCCATTTCAAAAGCCTCGTCGAAGCTGAACGTCCGCCCCGTGACCATCAACTCGATGGCGCGGGACTTGCCCAAAATGCGGCTGAGACGCTGGGTGCCGCCAGTGCCGGGCAGCACGCCGAGGTTGACTTCCGGCAGGCCGATCTTGCCGCCCTCTTTCTTGGCCAGCCGGATATCAGCGGCCAATGCGATTTCCAGCCCGCCGCCGACGGTGTGGCCGTTGAGCGCGGCGATGACCAGCTTCGGAGTCTGCTCCAGCCGGTTAAGCGTCTCATTGGCGTGCAGGCAGAAGTAGTACTTGAAGCCCGGGTCGGCCTCGCACAACATCTGGATGTCCGCCCCGGCGGAGAAGAACTTCTCGCCCGCGCCGCGGAGCAGGATGACGTGGGCGTCGTTGTCCATGCGCGCAGCGAGAATTGCCCCGTCCAACTGGCGCATCATTTCGTGGGTGTAACAGTTGGCCGGGGGCTCATTCATTTCGATAATGGCGATGCCGCCCTCGACCGAGTAGTTAATCAGTTTCTTGTCAGTTGCTGTAGCTGGTGTTGCCATTCCTTAGTACCTCCTGATTTCCCATCCCAAAACTCTAACCGGCTTTTTGTGTGGCTGCGCCCAGTACGCCCTCGAGAAACAGACCGGCCATGTGTTCGGCCAGTTTCTCCGCTTTCGGATCCACCGCAGGGTTGTGCCAGGTGTATATCCAGTTCATCATGCCGAACAGGCTCATGACAGCCACGCGGGTGTCCAGCCCCTTAACCTTGCGTTGCTTCTTGATGTCTTCCAACAGCCCGCGGCAAAGATGATAATACGCCCGCTTGATTTCGGCCACCTCTACCGCGTAGGGCCCGGTCAGGGTGTCGGACTCGTGCGAAAGCACCTTCATGGCCTCCGGGTTCTGGAGGAAATAGCCGACGTGGCTGTGGATGAAGGTGCGGAGCCGGTCTTCCGGCCCCGGCTGGCTGGAGGCAAGCTGCTGGAGCCTTTCCTCCCCCTGCTCGGTTAACGTAGTGAAGCAGTGCTTCTGGATGAGATAGAGCAGCTCCTCTTTGCTCTCAAAGTAGTAGTAGAGCCCGGCGAGCGAAACCCCGCTCAGGCGTGAGATGTCGCGGATGCTGGCCCCTTCGTAACCCTTGTCGCAGAATACCTTGGTGGCGCAGGCGAT
>CBDUYQ010000224.1:0-2962 GCA_965371475.1 uncultured bacterium | reverse complement strand
GGAGTTTTGTTACCGTTTTACGGGTACGCATTGTGAGAGGCTTATGATGTCCGTGACTGGCCAATCTGCGCAAGACAAGCTGGACCTGCGCTCCTATGCGCCCAGCCTGACCTTTGCGCGGCTGACCCCCGGCATCGACAATATCCGGTACGACGTTTACCTCAGTCCACGCTGGCGCGAGCTGGCCAGCCGGGTTCTTTTCGAGCAAATCCTCTTGCATGCCCAGCCGCATTTGAAGCAGCTCAAACCCGACGATCCCCGCGCGCGCATCGCCAACCTGGAAGAGTTCAAGCGGCGTCTGGCTACGTTGCTTCTGGAGGTGGTTGCGCGTGCGAAAGTTCAGAATAATATCGAGATTGACCTGCTGGCGCGCGTTGCGCTTTACCAATGGCTGACCGCAGAGTTGCGCAAACAGTTCAGCGAAGTGGCGGTGGTGTGCAAGGAGCACATCGAAAAAAAGGGCCGCTACCAGACCCGGGACGAGATGTGGGTCTTTTCCATGCGGTCCCGGTTGAGCGAATACCAGGTGGACCGGCGGGTCATCATCCACGGCGCGGGCGAAACCCTGTTCGATTTATTGGAAGAGTTGGAAGAGAAAAGTTTGCGCCCGGAAAGGAAGGCTCTCTTTGGGAGCGAGTTTGGTGATTCCTATGAAGTGTTGAGCAACCGTCTGCTATTTCTGGAAAATCCGTACGACTCTCCCGGCCACCTGGAACATTACGTCATGCTGGGCCGGCGCGACGGCGATGCCGGCCACGTGGACCACGCCAAGGAGGTCTTGAGGAAAATCCTGCTCGACGAGGACCTGGTCCGGGTGGACGAGGATGCCCACGTCTGGATGGGGCAGCAGAGGAGGGCGGCCTTCGACGAACTCAAGGAGGTCTCCAACGAGTTGCGGGAAGCCGAAAAGCAGCTGGCCAAGTTTGAAAAGTCGAAGGGCCGCCGCGGGTTCACACTCTCCTTCCTGACGAGAAAAGGGGAGCAGGTGACCGACCCGGAAGAGTTGCAGGGGACGGTCAATTCCCTGCAGGCGCGGCAGGCTGACTTGGGCAACATGGTCGAGGAGTTGGAGGAAAAACTCAATTTCACCCGCCAGACGGACTACACCCGCATCGATGAAATCCTGAGCTTCCCGGAAAACGCCGAGCAGTTGTTCGGCCCGCTGGACGTTACCAGCCAGGGAGACTCGTACAAGCCGGGCCAGAAAGAGCGCCGCCAGAAGCTGTTCTCGTTGCTGGATTCCAAGGGGCTGCTGAAATACATCCTGGCCAGCTACCAGATACGGTCTATTTACAAAGATTTCTGCCCACCGTTGAGCGTGTACCAGTTACTGACGGCCATGGTGGAAAAGAGCGCGTGGAAGAAGATGAGTGAGGTGCTGAAGCAACACCCGGCGCGCAACTTCAAGGTTGATAAGTTGTCCGTGGTGGCCTCCGCCGTGCGCAAAATCAAGTTCGCCGACGCCGAACCTTACCTGGCCCGTTTTTCGCAGGACTTCATGCGGCTCGAACATGATATGAGGCATTACGAACTGCTGACCGCCCTGATGGAGAAAATCCACCTGATTGCAGACGAGCGCAGCCGCGAAGTCTCGCGCATGAACCACAGCCTCTATTCCGTCGTGCTGGCGGAGGAGCGCGGCACCGGGGAGGAAAAGGTCGCCAGCCATGTTGTCGTCAAGGCGGATATCCGCGGTTCTACTTTCATCACCGAGAAGCTGGTGGATAGGGGCTTGAACCCCGCCACCCATTTCAGCCAGAACTTTTTCGAGCCGGTCCGGGGTCTGATCGCCCGCTACAACGCGAAAAAAATCTTCCTGGAAGGCGACGCACTCATCCTGGGAATATTCGAAGCGGACACGAGCCGCATCTCGCGCCTGCCGCTGGCCAAGGCCTGTCTGCTGGCAAAAGAAATTGTCCTGAACACCCAGACCTACAACCAGAAAGCCCGGGCCAACGGCCTGCCGGAACTGGAACTGGGGCTGGGCGTGGCTTTTCAGAACGGCGCACCGCACTACTGGACCGACGGCGAGTCCCAGGTAATGATCTCGCCCGCCATCAACCTGTCGGACCGCCTTTCGAGCTGCTCCCGGATTGCCCGCAGGCTGTCCACCGAGCAATCCGGCGCCTTCCACTGCTACCTCTACCAGGGCCCGGCCAATCTTTACAGCGGGGATGACAAGGAAGGGACCCTCATCCGGTACAACGTGATGGGCGTGATGGTGAGCGAAGCCGGCTTCCGGCGGCTGGAAGGGGAGATTTCCCTGAAGAGTGTGACCACCGAGTTGCAAATGTTCGGACACGCCACCAAACAGCGTCTCCACTGGGGGACGGTCCCGATTGGAGATCAGTACGAGTCGCTGATTATCCGCGAAGCCCGCGTCCCCGAACTGGACCTTTCCAATCCAAATGAGCCGGAAATTTCCGCCTGGACGGAACAGGTCTATTTTGAAGTCTGCGTCAATCCCAAGCTCTACGAGAACTTTCCCCCCAAAGGCAAGTAGCGTGCCCGGCACGCTATAATGTTTTGGCAACCATCACCGCGGAGGGGTGCAGGGTCCGGTGATTCTCCCGGCCTTCAAAGCCGGCGGTCCTTCGGCGTGTGCCGGGGGACGATGGGTTCGACTCCCATACCCTTCCGCCAACTACTCTCATGGCGCAGCGAAAAAAGAAACGGAAGAAAAGAAAGACCAAAGTCGATGCGGCTACGCAGGCCCGTCGTATGGCTCGCGCTGTGGTCGGCGCCCCGCCCTCGGGAAAAGTGATTCAATCCAAAAAGAAGAGAAAGAAACCCAAGCACAAGAAGCGCGAGCAGGAACAGAACTACGAATAAGAATTCAGCAAGCCCCGTTGGTTTCCCCAGGAGCACGGACGTTCCTGTCCGCGCGGCACTCAGGCCGACAGGAATGTCGGCCCTCCAAGATTGGATTATTTGTAGTCTTGAATTAGTGCGAGTCCCCGCC
>CBDUYQ010000223.1:0-2963 GCA_965371475.1 uncultured bacterium | reverse complement strand
CCGAAAGTAAATAATTCCGGCGGGGCCAGCTTCCACACCAACATTGGCGAGACGTGGCTGGCGAACTCGCGGGGTTTTTCAGCCGGGTACAGGAAATCGTCGTGCAGCCTTTCTATTTATCTGCTCGGGCAGGATGGCAACGGCGCCGAGCAAGTGTCGGACTTTTGGTACACGCTGGGCCGGCACCGCGCCGACCTGGAATCCCCGGAACAGGTGGCGGCCAGGGCCGTCGAGCGGGTCAAGCGGCACTTTGGCGCGCGTAAGATTTCCACGCAGGAGGCGCCGATAGTATTCGAACCTCTGGTAGCGGCGGAGTTGCTGGGAAATATGCTCGGGGCTGTGATGGGGGAGTCGATATACTTGCGCCGCTCGTTTCTCGTGGATCAAATTGGCGAGCAGGTGGCCCACAAGGGTATTACGCTGGTGGACGACGGTCTGCTGCCGGGCGGAATGGGAACCAGCCCTTTTGATCGGGAAGGGGTGGCGTCGCAACGGACGCCCGTGATTGAGCAGGGCGTCCTGCGCAACTATCTTTGCGGCGCCTACTCCGCCCGCAAACTCAAACGCAAGAGCACCGGCAACGGAACCGGCGGCGGTGAGTCGGCCAGCAACTTTTATATGGAAGCCGGGGAGCACAACCCGGAGGAGATACTGGCATCGGTCAAGACGGGGCTTTATGTGACCCGGTTGCTGGGGTTCGGGGTCAATCTGGTTACGGGAGATTTTTCCCGGGGCGCCTACGGCCTCTGGATTGAAGACGGCAAGTTGACCTACCCTGTCCACGAAATCACCATCAGCAGCAACCTGCGGACGATGCTGGAAGGCATGGAGATGCTCGGTAACGATTTAGAATTGCGGGACAATGTGTCTGCGCCGACCATCAAGATCAACCGGATGACGATTTCCGGCACCTAGAAGTTATCGGCTGCTTCCCTGCAAGAAATTCTGAATATCTTTCCTCTGTTCCGGGTTAGCTCGTTTCACGGCGCGAATCAATTCCTGTATTTCGTCCCGTGCCAGCGAGTGAATGGTTCCTCGTGAGGGGACGGTGAAGGCGCGGATGTGGCGGAAGACTTCCCGGACCTCCGGACGGCGGACATCGACCGGGTGTTGCAGACGCAGCCCGCGGGCAATGAATTCCACGGCATTGCATCGTCCTGAACCTTCCACGCTCTCATAGCCCGGCCCGGCAGCCCTTGTGATGCCGTAGATTTTTCTTTCATCGGTCTGATAGCAGATGAACAGGTCTCCTCTCTTTACTTTTGCCAGACGGGCCCAGCTTTGCGGGCTGCGGATGCGGCCGGCGCCGCCCATGGGATAGGGTCGCCTGCCGCGCCAGGAAAAATAATTGTCGAAGTGCCAGTCTTTGGGTTTGCCGGGCCGAGTGGAGTTGACTTTGTAAACCCAGGCGGTCAACTAAGGACCCAGCAGGAAGGCCTGCACGGAAGCCTCTGCCGCGGTCTTCACGATGGCCAGCACCGTGTCGCCTTCCTGGAGTTGAGTATCCCCGCGCGGCACAATGCCTTCGCCATTGCGGAAAACGGTGACCAGGTTGCAGTCGGAGGGAATCTCCATCTCCCGCAGTGTCTTGCCGATGACGGGCGATTCGGAGTCGAGGTGGTATTCCATCAACTCCAACCCGCCGGTGTGCAGGTCGAGCAGGCTGCGCATGCGGCTGGTGGGCAGTTCGGACTGGATCACGTTGGTGATGATGCTGGTGGAACTGACGGTAATATCCACGCCCAGATTCTGCATGAGGATTTCATTGCGCGGATTCTTAACGCGGGCGATGGTTTTGGGAACACCAAAGCGATGCTTGGCAATCTGGCAGGCAATCAGGTTGTCCTGGTCGTGGTTGGTGACGGCGACAAAGACGTTGGCGCGTTCGGCGCCTGCCCTTTCCAGCAAGGTGGTGGAAGAGCCATCGCCGAAAAGCACGGGACAGTCCACCTGCGTGGATACCAGGTCGAAGGTTTCCCGCTTCTGCTCGATAATGCAGACCTCGATGTTGTTTTCCCGGAGAGCGCGCGTCAGGAAGTAACCCACGCGCCCACCGCCCACAACAATGACGTAGAAGGGTTGCCCCGGGCCGGGAACCCGGGCGGGCACGGTGGGTAGGTGTGCCTCTACGCTGTGGCCGTGAGCGTGCTTCCAGGAGGATTCGAGGGTGATGTCGGAATCCGGTCCGGCTTCCAGGCGCGCCAGCAGATACTCCGCCCCGGCCAATGTGAGCGGAAGGGTCTCAATCCCGGCGGCGCGGTAGATATCCTCCCGTGCGGGGTCATAGACGACGGCAATGATCCGCGGAACCTTGAAAACATCCCGCGCCACCTGTGCCACCATCAGGTTGCTGTTTTCATCGCGCGTGAGGGCAAAGAGAGCGTCGGCTTTTTCTGCCTCGGCCTGATGAAGTATGGCCTCGTCGATGGCATTGCCGAAGAGGAACTTGACACCGGTGCTTTCCGGGCGGTGTTCCAGCGCGGCGCGTTCTTTGTCGATGACTACGACCTCATGCTGCTGCTCTTGCAGGAGTTTTACGACCGGTTTGCCCAACCGCCCATAGCCGATGCAGATGACTTTCATGGTTTGAAGTTCTCCGCCAGGTGAATCAGGGAACGGACAGTTGCGCCGGTCGGCCCGGCGGGCATCCCGGGACTGCCGCTATCAAGCCAGGCGGTGCCCGCGATGTCGAGATGGACCCAGGGGGTATCTTCGACGAACTCTTGCAGGAAGAGCGCGCCGGTGGTTGCGCCCGCCCCGCGTCCTTTGCCGACGTTTTGGATATCGGCGATGGCGGACTTAATGTTGGCCTGGTATTCATCGTCCAGGGGAAGCTGCCAGAGCTTCTCGCCCGTGGCCTTGGCGCTGACGTTAAGGGTATTGAGGAACTTTTGATTATTGGTGAAGGTCCCAGTGTTTATGTGGCCGAGCGCGACCACTACGGCGCCGGTAAGGGTGGCGGC
>CBDUYQ010000222.1:0-2966 GCA_965371475.1 uncultured bacterium | reverse complement strand
TGACCCAGAGGGATTTGCGGCGGGCCCGCTCCCTGGCCGAGAAGAACCGCGAACAGCAAAGGGCGGACGCCGCCAAACTGGCGAACGAGTTGCAGGCGACCAAAACCGAGATTGCTACCGTACAGGGCGACGTGCAGGAAACTCAGCAGACGATCGAAGAAACCATGTCTCAGCTCGAACGCACCATGGGCGACCTGGGGATCCAGAGCGGACTCGTTGCCAGCAACAAGGAAGAGCTGGAGGCGCTGCGGCAGCGGGGCAACCGAAACTATTACGACTTTGAACTTACGAAATCAAAGCGCTATACCCGCGTGGGTGAGATCTCGCTGCGGCTGAACAAGTCCGACCAGAAGCGGCAGAAGTACACCGTGACCGTCCTGGCCAACGACAAGAGAATTGAAAAGAAGGACAAGACGCTGCTCGAACCCGTGCAGTTCTACCAGCAGGGCACCCGCAATTTGCTGGAGGTTGTGGTTTTTGAAATCACCAAGAACCGGGTGGCCGGCTACCTGAGCGCACCCAAGGCCAACACTACGCGCACGGCCCGGAACTAACCGCTTATTCTTTAAGTAAGAATCCTGTTCGGCCCCGTCATTTCCGGCGGGGCCTTTTCTTTTTGGTCTTTTTGTTTTCGCGGGCGCGGACGGAAACCTTCTTGCGTTGCTTTTTCCGGGCCTTTGCTTTGCGCTTCGCGCGGGATTTCCGTTTGGATTTTTGTGCTGCCGCGGCAAAGCGTTCCATGTTTTCTGCCAGTTCGCGCAGGCGGCTGTCCACTAGAAAGTTTACGGTGCCTTTCTCGAAGCCGTCGCCGGGAACGGGGGAGCCGGCTTTTACCCCGGTAAGAATTTCGATGCCTTCGTCCACGGTGGAGACGGCGTAGAGGTAAAACTTGTTTTTCCGGGCGGCGTCGACAATGTCCGGGCGGAGCATCAGGTCCAGGACATTGTTCTTCGGCAGGATGACGCCCTGTTTTCCGTCCAGCCCCTTCGCCCGGCAGACGTCGAAGTAGCCTTCCACTTTCTGGTTGAGCCCGCCGATGGCCTGGATGTCGCCCTTCTGGTTGACCGAGCCGGTTACGGCAATGCCTTGCCGGATGGGCAGCCCTGACAGGCTGGAAAGCAACGCGTAAATTTCGGTGGAGCTGGCGCTGTCGCCGTCAATGCCGGAGTAGGACTGTTCGAAGCCGATGCTGGCGTCGAGGGTCAGCGGTTTTTTCTGTGCGAACCGCTCCCGCAGGAAACCGGCCAGAATGCCCACGCCCTTGTTGTGGACCTTGCCGCTCAGGTCGGCGTCGCGCTCGATGTTGATGATGCCCTGGCGGCCCATCGAGGTGGAAGCGGTGATGCGGACCGGCTTGCCGAAGGAGTAGGCGCCCATGTCGTACACGGAAAGCCCGTTGACCTGGCCGGCGCGCTCGCCGGTGACGCCGATGAGCAGGGTTTCGTTTTCGATCATCTCCTGGATTTTGTCTTCCACCAGGTTGTGGCGTTCCATGTGTGCGGCGATGGCGTGTTCGACATGTTTGCGCTCGATCAGGTTGCCCTGCTCCTGCTGGCACCAGTAGTTGGCTTCGCGCGCCAGGTCGGCCACTTCGGAAAACCGTGTGCTCAGTTTATTCTGCCGGCCCGCGCGGCGGCTGCCGAACTCGATGATGGCGCCGACGGCGTCCCGGCTGAAGTAGAGCAGGGTTTCTTCCTCGCAAAGTTTCTGGAGCAGCGTGGCGTACTGGTTGAGGGATTCCTGCGAGCGTTCCATCACCGAGTCGAAGTCGGCCTTCACTTTGAAGATTTTTTTGAAGTCGTCTTCGTTGGCGTAGAGCATGTCATAAAGGTAGCGCTCGCCCACCAGGATGATTTTGACGTTGACCGGGATGGGTTCCGGTTTGAGGGCGGAGCTTCCCAGCGGCATAAACCACTCGGAGGCGCTCTGGATTTCCAGCCGCCCGTGGATCAGGGCTCGCTTGAGCGCTTTCCAGACGCCGGGTTCCAGCAAAACGTCGAGGGCGTTCATCACCAGGTAGCCGCCGTCGGCCTGCAACAGGGAGCCGCCCCGGATGTCGAGGAAGTCCGCCTGCGCGACGCCGCGCAGGTCGTAGCTGCGCTGGATGGTCCCGAAGGCGTTGACGTAGGTGGGAGAGGTCTCGACGATGACGGGGCAGCCGTCTCCGTCGTCGTGGCCGAGGACGACGTTGACGCGGTACTGGCGGAAAGGGTCGGCCGGCATTTTGAGAAGGCGGCGGGCGGTTTCCGTTTCCTCGTCTTCCGACTTGGTCCCTTTGAAGGGTTCCAGGGTATCGAGCAGGCTGGTGCGGACCTCTTCGAGGTGTTCCCGGATTTTCTCGCCTGGGTACTTCTCCTTCATCTCTTCGATGACGCTGTCCACCAGCACCGAGGCGGTCTCTTTTTCGAGCAGTTCCAGGTCCATGTTCATGGCGCGCTGAAGTTGCAGGGTCTTGCGGAAGATGCCCACGAACTGCTGCTGCAACTGCTCCTGACGCTCCTGTAGTTGTTTGGCGCGGCCGGTTTCCAGTTTGCCGGACTGTACGATATCTCCCAGTTTTTCCATGGGGATGGGCTGGCCTTCCACCATTGCGACTACGGCAGTGCCGGTGGGAAGTTCGGCCAAGGCGAACTGCTCCTTTTGGAGCAGCTCGGAGAAGTGGGCGAGCATCTCTTTTTCCTGTGCGCCGTATCGCTCCAGGATGCGGTTGCGGGAGCGCTGGAACTTTTCATCTTCCAGCAACTGCGGGATGCGCGCCGCCAGGAAGTCGATGGAGCGGTCCATGTCCTGCCGGAAGGCGGCGCCCTGGCCGCGTGGCAGGGTGAGCAGCCGGGGCAGGTCCGGTTGCGGGAAGTTGTGGACGTAGCAACGGTCGGAGGCGAGCTTGCACTGCGGTTGGAGCGAAGTCAGAAGGTGCTCGACGGTGGTCATCCGCCCGGTGCCGGTCAGCCCGCAGACGAAGACGT
>CBDUYQ010000221.1:0-2967 GCA_965371475.1 uncultured bacterium | reverse complement strand
GTTCTTCTGTCCTACTCATGCTCGACAATCTCGTGGTGGAGAGCGTAGAGTGCCAGTTCCAAGCGGTCGGAAACTCCAAGTTTGTCGTATACATTGTGGAGGTGGTTTTTCACCGTCTGCTCGCTGATTTGTAACTTTTCAGCGATTTCTTTGTTCCGCATCCCCCGAGTAACCAGAGTGGCAATTTCGAGTTCCCGCCCGGTCAGCAAATCCCGCTTTTGGTTGGGGGCGGAGTCGGGACGGCTCATGGCTTCCATTACGCCGGCGACTACGCGCTGGTCAATCCACATCTCCCCGCGGCTGACCTTCCGAATTCCTTCAAGCAGAGACTCACTGGCAGCCTGCTTCAGCACCACGCCGCGCGCACCTCTCCTGACGCCTTCCACAAAGTCGCGCTCGTCCTCGGAAGCCGTCAAGAGAATGGCCCGGACCTTAGTTTCCTGCCCACCCAGGTCATTCAGGACTTCCAGCCCATCCATTTCCGGCATCTTGAGATCGAGGAGGAGAACATCGGGTTTGGTCTTCTCCAGCATCTCCAGACACTCCTGACCGTTACTCGCCTGCCCCACCACGCGGATGTCTCCCTCGGCCTCGATCAGTTTGCACAGACCTTCGCGGAACATCTCGTGGTCGTCGGCCACCAGCACTCGAATGGTGTCCTTGGGTTTACTCATGACTACTCACTTTACGCTAGTTGAGTGGAATTTCCATCCTTAATGTTGCACCCGTATCCGCCTGAGACTCGATCTCCAGCGTCCCGCCCAGCCCCTGTAAACGTTCCCACAACGCCGTCGGCGCCAGGGTCTTTTCGCGGAGGGCTTCGTGGGAGTAGGTGCCCGTGAATGGGAATCCTCCGCCGTCGTCATCCACCAGAAGAGCCAGACAATCGCTATTCTGCTTCACCTCGACCAGGATGCGCCGGGCGCCGGAGTGCTTGCGGGCGTTGTGCAGAGCTTCCCGCAGAATGAGAAATACTTCGCGGCAAATGCCTTCCGGCACGTCATCGCGGGGCGGCTCGGCCTGCACGTCCACGGTGATGCCGGTCTCCTGCTGGAACTGGGCGCAGTGGGTAACCAGTCTCTGCACCAACTCGCCCGGCGGGACCCGCAACGGCTTCAAGTCGCGCAGGAAGCGGCGAAACTCTTCCCGCTCGCGGCCCACGGCTTCCTGCAATTGGGTGAGTTCTCCGGAGAGCTGCTCCGGGTTCTTCTCAGCCAAACGGCGGAAGACGCTCAATTGCATCTCGACGCTGGCCAGCGCCTGGGCGATGCCGTCGTGGAGTTCACGGACAATCCGTTCGCGCTCCTGGTTGGTCGCCCGTGTGACCAACCGGCGGATTGTCAGCAAGGTTGTCACCGTTGGCGCCAGCCCTTCCATCAACCTCTGCAAATCGAGTAGTTGAGCAGCCTCAAACCCGCTGCCGCGATGGTCCAGCAGAAAGATGCGCCCTTCCCAGTCACCCTCGCCGGCCAAGTACGCGCTGAGCAGTGAGCCGGGCAAGAACTCGTGGGCGAAACGCTCCGGCAGGCGGAACGATGCGGCGGGCTCCGGTGTGCCTCCCGAATCGCACTGCTGCCATTTCCAATCCGTGCCGCCTGTCACTACGCCCACCAAGCCGTCGGGAGGGCGCTCCAGAAAGAATGTTTTGGCATCGCGGGGCGGGCGGTCTTCCTCCCGGGTCGAGAGCGAGGCTTCTTTGTCTCGAAATATCCAGACGATAATGCGATCGGTATCCGGGTCGCTATAAGCCAGGATCGCCCGCTCGGCGCGATAACGTTGACAAAGCGCCTTAAGGAACCGCTGCCACAGCATCTCCCAATGGGTGTCCAGGGTCAGCAGCGAGCTGAACTCATCCACGATGGCGCGCTCCTCCAACCGGTGGCGCTCGCGCTCGGCCAGTGCGCCGATCAAGGTGCCCGCCACCAGCAGCACGGATGCAGCGCCCCAGTTTTCCCAGGAAATATATCGGATTTCACCCGCCAGAACTTCGGCCGACTGGCGCCAAGCCACACCCAGATATCCAGCGCTGGCAAGGAAACTGAGGACGGCGGCAGCCTCCCACCCCTGCCACAGTCCGGAAACAACCGTGAAGTACAGGAAGAAAACCAGAAAGGCCGCCGGTAGGTCGGGCGCAAACAGGATCACAACGACCAGAATCGACAGGTCGCCCGCTGCCAACGCCGCCCGGACCGGCAACGTGGGCGGTTCCCGCAGCCAGTTCATAACCACGACGGCATAAGCGAAATAAATTATGAAAATAAATGCCAGGAGCGGAAACAACACCGAACTGCGCGACATGCCCAGCAACAAGGCGAGGCTCAACGCCGCCGCCAACACCAGGCGGGCGATGGCAGCGATGCGTTCTGTATCCCAGAAAGACGGTCTCATCCAGCGCTCCCAGACTTAAGCCGCACATTCGTGCGCAAAACTAAACGGGTCTCGCACAACAACCCGAAGGCCCGAAGGAAAGTGTAGCTCGAATCTGGTGGGCGGCATAGCATCGGAACTTCTTTTCCCGATGGGGTTCCCCCGCGGGAGTACCGGAAACGGGTTACCCAGGTGATTTGACAAAGTCGTCAAGTTAGAAAATAATTGAACATCCCCTGTTTTTCGGTGGTGAGCGTAGCTCAGGGGTAGAGCATCTGATTGTGGTTCAGAGGGTCGTGGGTTCAAATCCCATCGCTCACCCCATCCTTCCTGTAGCAAGTTAATCCAATTTTGTAATCGTTTGATTGTAGCCTTGGGGAATTGTGCGTTTTCTAACAGTCTTTGTTCTTGCGGGGCAGGTTTGTCAGGCGTAGAATGTGGGGGTTGGTGAGGGGCTATTTTCAAAGACAAACGTCGGAGAGGCATTACAATGAACGCATTTAATGCGCGTGTATGGGTACTGGTGTGTCTGGTGGTATTGGTAACCGGGCTGGCTGGTGGATTGCCGGCTACAGCGAAGGTGGGGGCGGAGCCTGCCAT
>CBDUYQ010000220.1:0-2968 GCA_965371475.1 uncultured bacterium | reverse complement strand
ATCGAAGTCCAACTGGAACCGGGCGACCCCAGCGTGCGGTATGAAGAGAGCTTCGAGGGAATGCCGTCCGGCGAAGCGCGTACGGTGCTGGGAGACCTCCTCAGAAAAGGTGACCAGGTAAGCTTGCAGGAAGCTGCCCGGCGATTCCTGCCCAAGCGGGGAGTCCCCCTGGATCTGAACCGGCTGCTCGGGGGCGACCCGAAGCCGCTGGTGCAGGAGTTGATTCGGCAGTTGGAGGATACGCGGCTGCCGCCGCTCAAGACAGCGCGTTACATCTACCTCATCGGCGAGTTGGGCGACCCGCGTATCGAGGACATTGTTGTTCCTTTTCTGTTGCTGCGCCTCAACGACGGCCGGGTGCTGCCGCAGGCGGCCACGATGAGTGAGCGGCCGGTCTACGTCAGCGATATTGTGATTCAGGAAGTGATGCGCTACTCGGGGAAGGACTTCAAGTGGGAGTATGGCCTGTCGCCCATCCAGAACCAGCGGCCCATCCGGCGCGCGCGCGACTGGTGGCGCAACGAACTCGCCAAGCGCAGCGAAGGCCGCTAGCTCGGTAACCCCATCAGGAAAGTTGTTTCCCGCAGTACGCACAGTTGAGCCAGTCCGGTTTAACTGCGCGGTGGCAGGCCGGGCAGGTGCTGGTCAGTTCCGTCTGGCAGGAAGGGCAATAGGAGTAGTCGGTCTTTACCGTGGCGCTGCACTGGGGACAGGAAGCCGCGATAGGCTGGCGCATCATGAAATAGATAATGAATCCGATGGCGTTGGGAACAAAAATGACCAGCAGGGTCCAGAGCAAAGAGTTCATCTGCCGCCGTTTGGCGTCGGCGTTGACATAGAAAGCCGCTGGGACAAACGCCGCTACCATTATACCGCTCAGGACCAGTGCCACCGTCGGCACCCAGAATACGGGCTCAGCTTTTGCCAGAATTTTCTCGACGATCCGGGGCACCAGAAGAAATTCCCACAGAAAAAGAACAATGCCTCCCAGTACCCAGCCAGCCGGGTGAATGATCTTCAATTCTTCCCGGAAGGAACTCTTTTGCTTTTGGGCATACGGGGTCATAGCACGTTCTCCTGAAGGGAAGTTTTGTGCTCCCGCAGCAAAGGCAAGAGACCGATCCCCGCCATCCAGGTCAAAGTCAGCCATAGCAAGACCGGCGTCCACGGGTTGTCGATGGCCGTCCAGCCGGTCCAACCCGCCAGCCATTGGTTGGCGGTCCACACGCCGCGCAGGGTAAGCAGCGAAAGCGTCCAGCCGAACAGCACCAGCCCGGTCAGGACGAGCCGGTTCTGCCGTTGCAGGATTACTTCTTCCCGCCGGGCCCGGGCCAGCGCGGCGATGCGCGCCAGACGGGCCGGGGTGGGCGTTGTCTCCGGGATACGCCGCAGGGACCGGGTCAGGCGTTGCCAGACTTCCAGTTGGCGGGAACACTCGGAGCAGGACTGCAAGTGAGTACGCAGGGAAGATTCCGTTCGTTCCGGCAGGTTCCCTGCCACCAGTGCCACCAGGTTTTTTTTCGCGGTTTCGTGATTCATCGGTTTGCTCATCGGATACTCTCCACGCGCAGCCGCAGTTGCTCCAGTCCTCGGTAGAGACGGCTCTTGACGGTCGAGGAGGGGAGGCGGAGGATGCGAGCTATGTCATCCAAGCGGAGTTGCTCTTCAAACCGGAGGGAGAGAACTTCGCGCAACTCCCGCGGCAGGGCGGCCAGGGTCTTCTGCACGTGGCCGAGCAGGTCGCGCTCGGACAAATCATCCAACGCAGAGGGGGCCGGGTCGGCCACCAGGTCGAGCGGGTCGGTAGAGGTTCCGTCGTCCGCCGGATAGTGCGGCTCTTTACGTCCCTGGCGCGACTGGCGGCGCAGGATGTCGATCGCGCGGTTGCGCGCCACGGCATAGAGCCACGGCGCGAAGGGCCGGTCTGTCCGGAAGCTGTCGAGTTTTTCCATGACGCGCAGCCAGGTGTCCTGCAACAGGTCTTCGGCCTGTTCGGGGCGGCCCACCAGGCGGGTCAGGTAGCGGTGCAGGCGCGGCGAGTAGCGCTTCACCAGCAGGGTGATAGCGTCGCCGTCACCGCTGCGGGCGAGTTCCACCAGCTCTTTGTCGGTGGCTGAGGAAGAAAGGGCCATCCACCTGTCCTTCGGGAGCGCAGGCCCGAAGTGGAATGCTCGCGCGGCTAGACTCATAGCGGTCATACTCACAATACGATAGCGGAGGCCGAAAAGTTGAACAAACTGGAATAGAACCATCCCGGTTCTGCCGCGCCACCGTGTTTGCTGGCAACCTTATGAATAATAAAGGGTTATCCTCCGCCGGCTCTAACTCTTTTTCTCCTCGTAGAGGTGGGCGACGTACTCGGCGTAGCCGTTGTAAGGGTGCGTCGGGATTCGGTTGCCGGTGGCGATGTCGCGCTCGGTTTCCTGCGACCAGCGCAGGTGCGGCACAGCCGGGTTGACGTTCGAGGTGAAGTCGTACTCCCTGGGCGCGAGTTCGTTCCAGAAGGTGCGCGGGCGGCGCCGGGTGAACTCGAATTTCACAATCGACTTGATCGACTTGTAGCCGTACTTCCAGGGGGTGTGCAGCCGGAGCGGTGCGCCGTTCTGATTGGGCAGGATGTGGCCGTAGCTGCCCACTACCAGCAGCGAGAGTTCGTTGGTGGCTTCTGCCATGGTCAGCCCTTCGAAGTAGGGCCAGGGGTACCAGTCCTGCTCGCGCTGGCCGATGGCCTGGTCGGGTTTGTAGAAACTCACCATGCGGAGGTAGCGCGCCTTGGAGGTTGGCCGCGCCCACTTCACAAACTCCGCCAGCGGAAAACCCACCCACGGCACAATCACCGACCAGGCCTCGACGCAGCGGTGGCGGTAGACGCGCTCTTCCAGTGTGAACTTTTTCATCAGGTCGTCCACGTCGATCTTGCGTTTCTTTTCCACCTCGCCGGTGATTTCAATCTCCCACGGGCGGGACG
>CBDUYQ010000219.1:0-2972 GCA_965371475.1 uncultured bacterium | reverse complement strand
CACTCGCCGAAAACATTGTCAGCAGAGTCGCCGACCTACCAGGTCGATTCCGCCCCCGAGTTGCAGGCCCTGCTGCTGGGAAAATCCACTACGCCTTAGTTTTTCCTGACCCTCGTAATACATAACGGTTTTATGTTGCCTTATATGCTGTACGCAGACAGGAATGTCTGCGCCCCGGAAGAAGGTGTGTTTAGTGTCAAGCTACGAGGGTTTCTTTTTGCTGGCGAGGTATTCCTTGTAGGCGAGGCGGGCGGCGATGAAGTCGTTGTGCTTGAGCAGGAGTTCCTTGGAGATTTTGCGGATTTCGTTGTCCTCGACGGTGGTGATGGACTCGTCCGCGGCGGAGACGGCGAACAGGCATTCGAGTAGCGCAAGTTTCTGTTCGCGGCTGGCCATTTTGTTGAACTCGCGGCCGACCAGGAAGTTTTCCGTGGCGCCGAAGAGTTCAGTCTGCGACCTGGCCATCTGGACGACCAGGATGGCCTGTGGCTCGGGCAGCCCGGCGATGTCCACCACGATGCGCTCCATGGCGGCGGTCTCCTCTGTGCTGATGTCGAGATCGGCGTTGGCGACGCGTCCGAGCAGGTAGGCGAAGCTGGCCACGTAGCGGGCGCGTTCGGGTTCCATGTGGTTGAGCTCGTCAACAATTTTGCGGACGGTCTCAGTTTCCGCCTGCTCGGTGGAAGGTTCTTCTTCGCCGCCGGCAAAGCCCAATAGTTTCCAGATTGACATCGTTCCACGTTCCTCCGTGGGAATACCTGAGACAACCATCATAACGGAAAGAAACGAAGAGGGCATCCCGTTGGTGGGAGATGGGCAAAAGGAAACTTAGCCGGGAAGGCCGGGTGCTACCATTTTTGGTTTTGGAGATCGACCGGAGTAGGGGGGTGGCCGTCGTCTTCGAGGGCGGCGATGAGCCAGAAGTTCAGCCCCGGCGTGTGAAGGTTGACCCCGACGTTGATTTCTCCTCTGATGTCAGGTTTCCCTACCCGCATGACAGTGCCCCGGACAGCTTGCTGGGTGCGGGGGTGCCGGATTTCGACCTCTGCGCCTCTGGGGACAGGCGTGGTCATCCGGAGTTGGCAGCCGTGCATGCTGGCGTCAATCGCGGCGGCGTATTCATGCACCCGGACACCGTCTTCGCGCAGCCAGGTGACTACCAGGGGGTTTTTGTACTCTATACGCTCGGAGCGGCGGCGGTCCTGGGGACTTGAGGGCTGGGGCGCAGAACCTGCTTTATGTCTGGGAGAAATTTTTACCTCGATGATCTGGGGTTCCGGTGTATTCGCCATAGTTCCGGCAAAGTAATGCCAGCCTCCAATGACTCCCCCTTAAGGGCAGTATAACATTGTTCCCAGTGCGCTTGGGAAGACGTTTTTCCAGCGACCCGAAAGGGGACGGGTTTGACTTCCAGCCGTGCTCGGCGATAGGGTGCGTGCAAACTAAATATGGAGGAGAACAGAATGGCCAGAAAAACGCTGATGGCAGGGGTACTGCTGCTTTGGACACTGACCGGGCTGGTGGCGGGCAGTCCGGCGCAGGAAGAGGAAGCCGAGCGGTCGTCAAAGATTATCGAAACATTGGTGGTCACCGTGAGGCCGGGGATGGACCCGCAGTACGAAGCCTACGTCAAGAAGGCCATCGCGGCCTACAAACAAACCGGCAGCCCGCAGAAATGGACCGCTTACCGGCGCTACGCCGGCGGCGACGTCTACGACTACGTCTTCGTCTGGGAGCATGAGAAGTGGGCCGAGTTGGATGAATTGATGGGCGGCGGCAACGTGCTGGCCGAGGTCTATGGCGAGGAGGAGGCCAAACGGATTGTCAAAAGCGGGCGCGACGCCATCCGCCACGTCACCCGGACTATCGAGGTCGAACGGCCCGACATGAGCCTGCAATAGACAGCCTGACGGAGGAACCGGAGGACTGGAACGCCGGTTTCCCGGAAATCCCCCAACGGCCTATAAAGTTCAGACCCTGCTTGCCGATAGAGGGGAGGGAGCTTTCGGAGGGAGAAGATACCATGGCCGAGGTAGAAGTCAGGTTCAAGATTCTCGGGCGCGAAGTCACGCTGGATCGCGTCGGCGACCTCAATCTGAAAACTACGCTGGGCAACGCCGCCAGCGAGGTCAAAAAGAAGCTGCGGGGATGCACCTGTCCTGACCACAACGAGCCGGGCCCCCGGGTGGAAATCTCAGGCCTGTCGGCGCACAGCTTGAACTACAAGGTTGATGGGTGCTGCGACAGTTTCATTGACCAGGCCAAGCAGGCCCTGCGATAACTAGCCAGGGGCGGGCCGGTCACACTACCTGCCAGGATTGCCTGCAAGATTACCCTCTGTTGGATTCCTCGGTTGTCTTGTGCGGATTGCCTAGCACAAGGCATACTAGGCATCGCTGCTGAGACTCCCAAAGATTTTCCTTCTCGTCGAGCAACTATTTGGAACACTATGGCATATAATGTTAGGTATGTGGATGCAAAAAGATGTTTCCAGGTTCGCAGTGTTTTCCCTTGGTTTAACCACCGTCATCGCCCTGTATGGTGTGGTCACGCCGTTGTTTGCCGGGTTCGGCAGTTCGTCTGTCCCGGCGCCGGTAGAAGTGCAGCAGTCTGCCAGCCTGCAAGTGGCCGCTCCTTGCACGGGCGGGCTGGCGAATGGTTTCCCTTGCAGCAAGATTGATTTCCTGGCGCAGATACCCCTGATTGGTTTCAGCTCCAACCCCGGCGAAGCCGCGGATATCTGGGGCTTTGTCGATCTGAACGACAACCGAGAGTACGCCATTATCACCCTGGAGAACGGCACGGCTGTGGTGGATGTGACCGACCCGGTGAACCCGGTGGAGGTGGGGACGGTCCCCGGGGTTCCTACCAGTTGGTGGGATGTGAAAGTCTATCAATTTTTCAATAGCACACAGGGGCGTTGGAACGCTTATGCCTACGTCACCGCTGACGGCGAGATGGCCTTTTCTCAG
>CBDUYQ010000218.1:0-2976 GCA_965371475.1 uncultured bacterium | reverse complement strand
AGGGCGAAGCGGCGCTCCTGCGAGGTAAACAGCACGGTCTGGCTGGCCAGAAACCAGAGCTTTAACGTCAGGCGGGCCAGGAGGTACGCCTGGCTGATAAGAAACGCCACGACCACCCCCACCCAGTCCGACTGCCCGGCCCCGGGCGCTATCACACTGTAAACCAGAAACAGCACACCGCCGACGGCGAGTAATACCAGGTAGAGGCCGAGCGTCCACGGCAGGCGCGAAAACACAAAACCCAGGCCGCGTATGAAGACCAGCAGCGCGCTCTGCCAGCGGTCGGTCACCATGGCGATTTTGGCATAGTCGCTCGCCATGCTTATTATGATCAGAAGGAAGGCCACCAGCGCGTACGCCGAAAAGGTATGGACAATAACCTTGGTTTCCTGCACGGTGTCGCGGTTGCTATCCACCACCCAGCGGAACAGGGGTGTGCCCACCCAGCGGAAAATCAACCAGTAGAAAATGAGCGTGATGACCTGCAACCGGACAAAGCGGAAGAAAAACTCTCCGCTGCGCTGGAAGAACTGCTCTTGCGAGGCCGCGCCCATGTGCTGGGCGTAGCGGTCGAGGATGCCGCCGCCCAGAAACGCCCAGGCAAACAGGAACGCCAGCCCGGCCAGTAGTATCGGACCCTGTACGGAAAGGATTTCGCCGTCGAGCAGTTTTTCCCAGTTGCCCATTTGCGGGAGGATGCCGGTCACGGAAGGACCGAAAGTCTCCGCCAGACCGCTGCTGCCAGCGTCGAACTCACCGTACCACTGCGTGTCGAACCCGGCGGTAAGGTTTTCATCCACCCGGCTGCCGCCAATCGAATCCTCCAGGATGCCCCGCATGGCGAAGGCCAGCGGCAGGGCCAGCACCAGGCTGACCGCATAGACCCCCAGAATCAGCATCGGGGAGGCCAGCACCCGGTTCAGGCCCGCTATCAACGCTCGGAGGATACTCATCGCTCTCCTTTAGAACAGAAACGACAGGGTCTGGAGGTAGTCCTGCAACCAGACCATCCATTTCGACGCCCACTTGGTGGCGGGCAGGCGCGGCTGCGGCGTGAGCCGCTGGCTGTTGTTGGTGTAGTTGATGTCGAGCGCGATTTTGTGATCGGGATCGACGGCGGCAAAGCTGAGACGTTCCGGCCGGACGAAACGGTACTCCTTCCAAATCTCCTGCGCGTCCCAAATTTCGCGGACCTCTTCGCCGTTATCAAACTGCAACAGAACCTCCACGGGCCAAACGCCGTCCTGCCTGCGCACTATCACGCGGGTTTCATATAAAGTGTCCGTTTCCTCTCCTTCGGTGACGGCCAGCTCTCCGTTCCGCTCAATGTAGCCTTCGGTCTGAACCGGCTCGCTGGAAACTGACTCCACCGAAAAATCAAACACCACCGCGCTGCGGTACACCTGATCAAAGAAGGGTGTCAGGTCGCGGCCTGCCACCTCATTCGCCACGGCAAAAAAATCGGCCGGTTTGGGGTGGCGGAACTTCCAGCGCTGGAAAAATGTCGAAAGGATATTGCGCAGCGTGTCCCAGCCCAGTTCGTTTTCCAGTGTCAGCAGCCAGAGCGCGGTTTTGCTGTAGGTAATACTGGCGTGGGTTACGGGATGGTACCGGTAGGTCGGGGTGGACTCCACCTCCCGGCGGGCTGCGGCCCGGTAGCGGTCCATACCGCTGGTCACAATCCGCGACCTGCGGATGCCGGGCACCATCACCGGAAGGAACCTCTGGAAGAAACGTTCGACGTAGGCATTGTTGCCATACTCGATTTCCTGCGCCCGTTCTTCGGAAAAAGTGTTCAACCCTTCGTCAATCCAGGCGTCTTCAAACTCGTTGTTGCCGACGATGCCGTACCAGAACTGGTGTCCGGCTTCGTGCACAGTCACGCCCTCAGGCCGTCCGCCGCCGAACGGGTTCCAGACGCTGGTCCCGCTGGTGAAAATCGTGGGGTACTCCATCCCGCCCGTGCCGCTCCCCCAAACCGGGTCGATGAAGGTCAATTGGGCATAAGGGTATTCGCCATACCACTCCCCGTAATAGCGCAGCGCGGTCTCGGTGGCGCGGAAATGCCTCTCCACCTGGTTGCGGTGCTCGGGCTGGTAGAGGAAGCGCATCTCGACCTGCTTGAGGCCGGAGTGGTTGAAAATACGGGTCTCCTCCAAAAAGTCCGGGCTGGTCGTCCAGGTGAAGTCATGCACATCGGCCTGCTGGTAACGGTGGGTGGCGGTGCCGTCTCCGTTATCAATCAGGCTGGTCTCCCGGCCGGTGGCGCCCACCACCCACCCGGAAGGCACCGTCAGGGAAACATCATAGACGCCGTAGTCGGAAAAGTATTCCGTATTGGAGTGGTACTGGTGGTTGTTCCAGGCGCCGTCGGCCTGAAAAACCCCCAACTTCGGAAACCAGTGCGCCAGAAAGAAGTAGTTGCCGCGAAAGCCCGTCCGGGCAAAGGTGCGGGGGACCTTGGCTTCAAACTCGATTTCGACCCGGATGGTTTCGCCGGGAAACACCCAGCGCTGCGTGAGCGGTGCGACCAGGACGGTGCGGTCTTCCGGGTTGCCGTCGTCGGGCGATTCAAAGCGCAGGCTGCCGGTCAAATCGACCTCTCGGAAGGGAAACTGCGGCAGCACCCGCATCGAGTTGACCTTGCTATACGACCAGTCCTCATCGCGAATCTTTCTCGGCACACGGCCCGGACGCAAGCTCGATTCCCGCATCCAGGTGCTTTGATTGTTCTTCCAGCCGTTCCAGTAGAGATGAAAGCGGAGTTCGCGCGCGGGCCGCAGCGTCAAGTTGCGCCACTCCAGCACCGCCGTTCCGGTCAGAAGTTTCTTCTCCGGGTCGAGCCGGACTTCAATGGTGTAGTTGGCGTTACGCGGGCTGAGCGGGCGGGCCGCCGTCGCAGGACGGGCCTGCCCGCCGGAGCGGGACTGCTGAGCACGGACTACAGAGTCCACGGTGAGCAGACATGCCGTCAGC
>CBDUYQ010000217.1:0-3035 GCA_965371475.1 uncultured bacterium | reverse complement strand
TAGGCATTAAGGTTGCGGAGGGTTACTTCGCAGCCTTAAAGCCGGGGGAAATTGGGTAACGGCAAATCTCTGATTGGCCGGAAGGGGTGGTTTGCCATTTTCGGAGATAAGGGGGAGAGGTATGTCTGCACCAGGCAGCTTCCCTCCGAGCTACCAGCGAGATTACCCAGGAATTCCTTGCAGGCTACCCAATTATTTCTGGTTCCGCCGGTGTGTCGTGGAACGCCACCAGGGTTATTTCTCTCCGGCGAGTTTGAGGACGGCTCTCCGGAGGCGGCGGTGTCCGTCAAACAGCCGAACGAAGTCTGACTCGCGCCGGCCTCCCTTGGCGCGAATCACCTTCACCAGCGCCCGCTTGTCTTTACCGCTCCAGCGTTCAATGCCTGGCAGCGCCAGCACCAGCGGACTCCAGCGTTTCCACCACAGCCGTTGACCTGCCGAAAAACTTTTGAACGACCGTACACCCAGCAGCCGCGCAGCTTCGCGCGCGCAGGTACGGGTGGCTTTCTCACGGTCGGCGCCGAACCGCCCGGCGACATACCGCCCGGTTGCCAGCCCGATATTGCCTACCGAAATACGGCCCAACACTTCTTTCCTCTGACGCCGCTGCCGTCCGAGGTAATAGAACACACTCTCGGACGATAGCTCTTTCAAGGTGGCAAGGCTGGAACGGTGACGCCGGTTTTTCTTCATCCGTGCAAGTTCTCTATTCATCACTCGCCGCACCTCCGGGTCGTGCGGACGGAAGCCGAGCTTGTAATAGAACCACCACGCCCCGCTCTTGAGGCCTTCCTCGTTGTTGTGCCCCAGTTGATACGGGTCAACCGCGAAGGCGTCCGCCCCGAACAGCCGCTGCACCAGCGCCAGCACCCTGCCGTAAACGTGGGCCGATTCTCCCCCGCGAAAAGTCTCAAACACGTTGTAAGCTACCTCCGAGGAGCCGAACAGTGCGCTCGCCAGCACGTAGCCGGTAGGCACGCCGTTCTTCAGCGTCAGGAAACCGTAAACCGTCTCTACCATCAGCCGCCGCTCGGGCACAGCGCCGATGCAGGCAAACTGCAAGCCCCCGCCGCAGTCCACCAGCCGGACGTCATTCTTATCGCCGTACTCGAAAACATCCAGGTCGCGGCTGCGGGTAACCATGGATTCCCGCGCCAGGTCAATCAGGCGCTGCCCTTCCCGCGGGGAAACATCTCGAACAGTCAATCGCGTCTGCTGGAGGGCCCGCCGCAGCACCGGCCGCTTCAAAATCATCGGGCCGGTCTGAAAAACCACCGGCGCGCCGCGGTACCGGGCGTGGGTCCGTGAGGGCGTACCGGGCCCCGGCGCCAGGCGAATCGGAATTTCCAGGTCATCGTAGAGCTTCTCCCGCCCGAAAGAGTCAGTCCGCAATGCCTGAAAACGCCGGATCAAAAACGCGGCATCCGTCTCCCTTGGTCCTTTCAACTGCTCGATGCACTCGCGCAACGAGAGGTCGAGTTCGTCGGGCGTCTCGCTGTAAGGCAATAGCAAACTGAGCATCCCTTCCAGCCTGTCTTTTGCCTCGAACTCGCTCCAATCAATGGAGAGGCAATCCGGCCACCGTTGCGCCAGCCAGCGGGCCGTGAACCAGAAGAAGGCGTATTGGATGCGCGTGCCCGCGATGCCGGTATCGGCCAGTACCCGTCGATGTCTCCGCAGGTCCGCCCGCTGGCCAAAACGCGCCAGCATTTTCTCCACCTGTTTGAGAACCTCCCGGTCGTCCGGATAAGCCCGGAGAAAACAGAGGATTTCGTGCAGGGCCAGCACGTCTTCCGCTCGCGGCAAAGCTTTGTGCTCGAGTGGCCGCAGCAACTCCTGTTTGTGCCGGGCGGCTTCGCCGCTGAAGCTGTCCCGCACCTGCTGTAATTTCCGCAGGAGCGTGGACGGTGCGGCTACGCGACGACGCTGCTTTCCTGAACCGGCCATGGGATCGAAACTCTCTTGTTGAATGGGGGAAATCTTAATGACAAGTGCTCCACAAGTCAACGAAAAGACTGAACTCTTGGGTCTTCGTTTGTCATTGGGAAGTGGTAATCGAGAGTTGCAAGATTGGCTGCGCCGGGGACGCTCAGCCGGTCAAGGCGCGGATGATGCCGATAAACATCAGAACCGCGCCCAGCAGAACCACGCCGGGCAACACCATGTTGGTGACAATTTCAGGCATGTTGAAGGTAAGGTCCAGAGGGGTTCTTCCCGTGGCAATAGCGTACGCGCCGCCCGCCATGATCACATAGAACAGACCTTTCCGGAACAGCTTGCCCCCGCCGGAGCCTTCCGTCCTTCCCCCTTCCCGGACAGCTCTGAGATCCCGGTAACAGTAAGGACACTTGGTCTGGTGTACGGTAACATTGGAGCCACAAAACCCGCACTTGCGATACGTTGCCATTGCCTCTCCTATGACTCACTTGGGCAGATTGTACCACCTCCGCTGACCGGGATACAGCGAAAAGCGCAGGAATGATTACAACTTGTAGCGGATGCCGATTTCGTAGCCGCCCTCGCGGGGCGCCAGGCGGACAACCTCGGCGGGAATCTCTCTGGGGTCCTTCAGCCCGGGATAGAGCAACGAGGCCAGCACCTGCATCCCCACACGCAGGGGCTGCGGAGATGCCAGCAGGGCGCCCGAGCAGGAGGTGTCGAGGGTTCTGCCCACCACCTCCTCCTGCGAACCCGGGATTCCGTAACGGACCCGAATGGGCACCTCCATCCGCACCCGGGGGGCGGTGCGGCGCGGCACGCCCCGGCGGACCTCGCGGCGGTCGTTCAGGTGCGCCCGCCAGTCCGTCACCTGCTTGCAGCTATCACAGGGCAATTCGGTTTTCTTCCGGGAAATCAGAGCTTTCGCCAATTCCGGAGAAAGCTCAGCGGCCTGCTTGTCACCGCAGGCAACGCACCGAAGGGTGATTCTGGCCTCAGCAATTTCTGTAGTCATCGCGCTACCCAATACATACCCGGCGTTGACGCCGTACTCACTGCTGACAAAAATAATAGGGGCCCGCCGCCGCCAAGTCAAC
>CBDUYQ010000216.1:0-3043 GCA_965371475.1 uncultured bacterium | reverse complement strand
GTCAAACATCATGTTGTAGCCGGCGTGGAAGAGCAGAGGCTCCTCGTCGTTCAAAAGAAAGTGGTTGAATTGCATGTCGAGCTCCGGGACATAAACCGAAATGCGGTACATCTCCGGACCGATTTCCGAAACATCTGCCATGTTTTCCTCCTGAAAAAGGGAAATCCCCGTCCGTCGGCACCAGCGTAGTGCCGTAACGCAAGAAAGTCAATGAAAGGGAGTAGGTTAAGAAGAGCCGGCCAGGGTAGCCAGGGCGAGGCAGTGTTCGGTGGCGGCGTACTTGAGGGCGGAGGGGTTGTAGCCGCCTTCGAGCAGGCTCAAGGTCCGGCCCCCGGTGTACGGGCGGGTGGCTTCGATAACCATTTCGGTCAGGGCGTAGTAGTCTTCGTCGCGCAGCAGGAGTTTGCCCAGGGTATCGCGCTCGTGCGCGTCAAAGCCGGCGGAGAGCAGCAGCAAATCGGGCTGGAAGGCTTGCGCCACGTTTTCCACCACCGCCTGAAAGGTGTCGAGGTAGGTTTCCGGCAGGGCGCGCGGCGGCAGCGCGACGTTACGGTTGAAGCCGCGGCCCGCGCCTTCGCCGATCAGGTCCACGCGGCCGGCTTCGGGAAAGAGGTCTTCCTGGTGGAAAGAGAGGACGAACACCTCCGGGTCTTCCCAGAAGATTTCCTGGGTGCCGTTGCCGGGGTGGACATCCCAGTCCACGATCAGGACTTTCTTCACGCCGTGTTTCCTCTGCGCGTAGCGGGCAGCGATGGCCACGTTGTTAAAGACGCAGAAACCCATGGCGCGAAGGGCGTTGGCGTGGTGGCCGGGCGGACGGATGGCGCAGAAGGCGTTCTGGAGTTCGCCGCGGAAGATCTTATCGAGCGCAGCGGGGGCGGCGCTGGCGGCGAGCAGTGACTGCGGGTAGATGTTTTCCGTGACGGTGATTTCGTGCTTGTCGAGTGCGCGGTAACCCTGCTCGTGCGCGCGGCGGACAAAGTGGATGTATTCCTGTGTATGAACGAGGTGGAGGATGCTGGCGCCGAGCGTCCCAAAGGAAAATGCCTGCGCCCCGCCGATGCCGGCCAGGATATTTTCGGGGTCGAGGGCGCGGATGCGCTCGGGCGACTCCGAGTAGATGCGTCCGGGGTTGCGCTCGGTCAGCGCCGGGTTCCAGAAGTAGCCGAACATTTTTTGTTACTTGCCCTCCTAATTTGTTGCCTGCTGCGTTGGTGGCGGTCAGGTTTGCTGAGAGATTGCCGGGGCATGCTTCTGCCGGTGGCGGAAGCGTTCCTGCCGTTCTTCTTCCGCGCCGGCTTCAAATTTGAGTCCGCTTTGCCGCAGGCGGTAGTTGGTTACGCGCAGCGCCTCGGAAGTTTTGACGAGGACTTTGCGCTTGTAGTCATCCAGCTTGCCTTGGTCGAGGCGAATCTCCATATGCTTGTACTGCTGCGCGTCAGCGTGCAGGCCGTGGTCGGCGGAAGGCTTCTCCTCGAAGCTGAGTTGCCCAAGCACATGCTCTATGGCCGGGTGCGCCGCCAGGCAGCTTATGGAGTAGAGGTTCGTCCCCTCGGTTTCCAGCAGGTGGGTGAGCACGCCGAGGAGCATCAGCCGGCCCACGCCCAGTCCCCGGGCATCGGGTTCTGTGATGACCAGGTCGATGCGGGCGTATTTGCGCGGCGGGACGGGGCGCTTGACGTTGGTTTCCACCAGAAATGAGGTGGCGCCGGCGGGCTGCCCCCCCATGCGCAACACCAGGATGTCGGGTTCCTGGCGGAGGTGGACTTCGTCGAGCACGCTGACCAGGTGCGGTTCGAGGACGCGGAAGTGCTGGTAGATTTCCTGTTCGCCGAAGGTCGCCGTCAGACAGGGGGAGCGCTCGAAGAGCAGTTCCAGGCTGGACTTTTTTTCCGGGTCCTTTCTGAACAAGGTTCCGACGGTCCTGGGTCCGGTGGTCATGCGCATCGTGCTCCTTGCCGAAAGTGGATCCCCCGGCCGACGCAAAGACTCCCGCGCGCCGCCCCTCGAATGGACTATCGGCAGAAGGAAGAGAAAGGTCAAGCAGGTTAAAGTGGCTTGCAGGAAGTTATTATCGTAGAGGAAAGTCATTTATTATGTGTTAGTTGCTGAGGTGGTGTAAAAATTTTGCCTGGCAGCAAAAAACACTTGTAACTAATCCGGGTCATATTGTATCCTATCCCCCAGGAGGGGATATGACGAAAGAGCTTGCAATACTCAACAGCACCTACCTCGACCCGGAAGTCGAGCAAGAATTACAGAACCGCCTGAGCCGCATCGAGGGGCACGTCCGCGGCGTCAAGCGGATGCTCGCCGAACACGCCTCCTGCGACAACCTGCTGATTCAACTCTCCGCCGTTCGCGCCGCCGTCAACAAGGCCACCGCGCGGCTGCTGGAAAATCACATGGAGACCTGCGTGGCGGAGTGCATCCGGGCCGGAGAGGGCGAGCAGGCCGTGCGGCAGTTGAAGGGCGCGGTTTCGCAGGTAGTTAAAAACCTGTAGGAACCGGAGGAAAAGCGATGTCGAAACTTCAACCTGCTGGCACATATGCCCGGCCACGCGTGCTGGGGCGGTTGCTCCGGCTGGGGTTGGGCTTTGTGGTCTTTTACTTCATGGCTTGGCCGTACATCGAACTGTGGCGTGGCTATACCCGAGTCCGCGAAGGGTTTACACCTCCCGGGGGGACCTGGTGGCTGCCGATACTGTTCATGTTTTATCTGCTGCCGCATATGATTGATGGTGGAATGAATTTCCGGTTGGGCAACAAGTCGAGGATCGCATACGGTGTGCTGCTGGTTCTCGCGGCGGCGTTGAACTTCACCCTCTACGGTGGGGTATGGGGGCCGGTTCTGGGATGGTTCCTGATCGTCACCGGATTCGCGTTGTTCACGCACCTGGCGGTTTCTTTTCTTGTGCAAGGGGTAGCGGCGACGCCGGGTTGAGAGGTGCGCTCGATTCCCCACGTGCTGGGGCGCCGGCGGAAGGTCGAAGTGGCCGAACACGGTTGAGCGGCCGGACTCGACCGCCTGGACCGGTGGGAA
>CBDUYQ010000215.1:0-3056 GCA_965371475.1 uncultured bacterium | reverse complement strand
CTCGAACAGCGGGAAGAGGTCCGGCTGGCCGCGCAAGCCGGGTTCGACCTGCTGGAGTTCCGCGTCCCCAAGATTGAAAAGTTCCTCGCCACTGGAACACTCGCTGAATTGAAGCTGCTGCTGGAGCAAAACGGCATCCGGCCGCTCAGCATTAACTCTATCGAGCAGACCGACACCCGTCCCCCGAAGGATGTGCAGGCAGAGTGCGAACGCTATGCCGGCTGGGCCCGGGAACTCGGCTGTCCCTATCTGGTCGCCGTGCCGGGATTTCAGGACTCTCCGCCGACAGAGGACGAAGTGACTAAAAACGTGGCGCGAGCGGCGGCGGCGCTTGCTCCGCTGGCGGAAATCTGCGGCGCCCGCGGTATCAAGCTTGGGTTCGAGTTTCTGGGCTTTGCCGGCTGTACCGTCAACTCGCTCCGGGCCGCCCGCAACATTGTGAAGCAGGTAAACAGCCCGCACCTGGGACTGGTAATCGACACCTGCCACTTCTACTTATCCAACCAACCCGTGGAAACGCTGGAGGAACTCGAACCGGGCGAACTGCTGCTCCTGCACGTCAACGACGTCGAAGACCTGCCCCGCGCGGAGTTGCGCGACCCGCACCGCCTGCTGCCGGGCAAGGGGATTATTCCTCTCGGGGATATCTGGAATGTGTTGCGTGAACGCGGCCTTATCAACCATGCCAGTCTGGAACTCTTCCGCCCGGAGTACTGGGCACTGAACCCGGGGAAATTCCTGCCCGATGCGCTCGCCTCCCTCCGCCGCCTGTTCCACTAAGCTGTACTGAACTGTGTGCCGGGCTTCCTAAAACACCACCCCGCCCAGGAACAGGTCCACGGCCACCATGCCCACTGCCCGCAACCACCGCAGCTTCGGTTTGGGCGCAGGACAGGTGAGGTAGCCGGCAAAATTTTCTGCTTCCACAAGCTGCGCTCGAGCCCCGGTCCCCCGGTAAAGCGGCACGAGCAAGTCCGGTTGGGAAGTGCCATCCCCGGCAAGCGCTTTCTGCGCAAGGTGACGCGCCTGTGTAACCCCGTAATCGGAAACCATCCCCCGCCAACCCACCTGCGGGGAAAGAGAAAACCCGGACAACAACCGCTGTCCGGGCAACGGTGGCCGTTCCAGAGAAATCTCCGGCTTCAGCCGTGCCTTCGGAAACAAAGCCAGACCGCGCTCCACCAGACTCGGATACGAAAGTAATTTGAGGCCGAACGCATAAGTGGACAGTTCCAAGGCGCCGCTGCCGATGGCCGGCAGCCGGGACTGGATGGCGAACTGCAACGGACTGGAAAGGTTCAGCGCGGTGAGCGGGCCGGAAAGCGTCCAGCGCCCGCGCGGCTTCTCGCGCACGGTGATCACCACATGCACTACTCTGCCGTCAGTGTCGAGCAGTAATTTTACGTCTTCTTGCGCCGGGGGTTCGAGGAACGCCATCCGGCCCAGACGCGCCAGACTCTTTCGTAACTTGCGGCGGTCGAACCACTCCCCTTCTTCCAGCACCAGAGCGCGGCGCAGGGTCGAATCACCAAAAGAATGATGACCGCGGAACTCGATTCGTCCAACGCGATAGGCCGGACCGGGTTCCACCGCCGCCAGAAGTGAAACGTTTCCCTCTTCCTCAAGGCCCTCTTCATCCGGCGCTCCGGCTCCCTCGCCCGCTGCCGGCAACGGACCAGCCGTATCAATCACGAGCGATGTCTGAAAGTCCATTTGGCCCGCCTGCTCGGCCTCTCGCCGGGCCTTGAGGAGACAGCGGCACAGCTTCTCCAGGGGAATCTCCGCTGTTGTTTCCAATAACGGCAGGGCAAAATCTTCACCCTCCGGCGTTACTATCCGGCTGACCAGGTAATGTTCTCCTGCCTGGACGGAAACCGTGAGCGTTACTACATCTCCCACGAACTCCTCTCCCGCCAATCTCACTGTGGCGTCGAAGTAACCGTGGGCAAGATAGAAAGAACGCAGACGCTGCAAGTCGGCTTCAACCACCGGCCGGGAGTAGGGCTCGTGCATGCGCCAGCCCTTCCACAGACCCGGAATCCCGGGAAGCAAACGCCGCGTCCGGGTAACCTGCATGGCCTGGCGCAATTCCCTGCCGGGGAAAACCGGCGCGCCGGTAAAACGGACTTCCTCAACATGGAAACGACTTCCCCGGTCAACCTCCAAGACCAAATCGGCCTGCGAGAAATCCACCGGCTCCAGACGAACCCGCACAACTGCTTCGGTGTACCCCTCCGCCTCCAACTGGCGGCGAAAAGCCCCTGCCAGACGCTTCGCAGTCACGGCATCGACCGGGTCACCGGGCTCAAGTCCGATTTTGCGTTCCTGGTTTTCCGGCTGGAAAATCAGATGACGAAGGTAGAACCGCTTCCTCTCAACAAAGGTAAAAATCAACCGGACGCCTGCTTCCGTAGTTACGGTTTCCGCGCGGATGTCATCGAACCAGCCGGTCGCCCACAGCCGTTTGACCTCACGGGAGACCTCCGTTGGATTGAGGGGCTTGTTGAGAAGGGCGTCTATCTTCACCGGGCGCCGGGTTCCGGTGACTTCCACTGCGCGCACTACCGCACCTTCATCTCCCCGCAGGGGGCAGACAAACGTGAGAACCAGCAGGAAGGCGACAGCGACGGTGAGTCTCGAACGCATGGGAACCTTTAGCCAACTGATGCGCCCGGTACCCTTCGGGTTGCCGTCCACAGAAACCTTCCGGCCACTCAGCCGTAGTAGCGGACGACCCACTCGGCGACACAGCAGGGCTTTTCGCTCCCTTCGCGCTCGACCATCACAGACCAGACAGCCTCAAAACCATCGGGAATCTCTTTCAGCGAATCCAGCGTAAACCGTGCCCGGACTTTGGAACCTTCGGGGACCGCCGACGGGAACCGGACCCGGTTCAAACCGTAGTTGATTGCCATCCGAAGCCCGCCGACCTTAATCGCCGACATCATAAAGCGGCTCAAGTAGGAGAGCGTCAGGAATCCGTGCGCAATCGTCGTCTTGTAAGGCGACTCCTTCCGGGCCCGTTCCTGGTCCAGGTGGATCCATTGCCGGTCTTC
>CBDUYQ010000214.1:0-3058 GCA_965371475.1 uncultured bacterium | reverse complement strand
GCTGGCGGGACTCTCGCCACGCCTGCATGGCCAGGAAAATGGCGGGCGCAAGGAAGAGCGTATCCCGCAGCAGGGTCAGGGGGGTAATGGGCTCGCCCAAGCCGAAGCAGCCGCAGGAGGCCTCGATGCCGCGCAGGTAGGTGATGCCCATCATGGCGACGAAAGCGCCCAGCAGCGTAGCGCAGGCGGTGGCAAAGTAGCGCAGTTGCCAGCCCACCAGCAACATCACGCCCAGCGCGATTTCCAGCCAGGGTAAGATGCGCGCCACGGCAATCACGGCCCAGGCGGGGAGCAACTGGTAGCCGTCCACCGCCATTTCAAACAGGAAGGGGGCGAGCGGGTCGGCAAGCTGGGTCTTGGTGTAACCGGCGTACAGAAAGATGCCGGCCAGAAAGACCCGGCTCGTCCAGTGCAGAACTTTTATCCCCATAGTTTCTTACTGCGGCAGAATGCTGTCGAGGTAGCGCTTGAGAATATCGAACTGGGTGGCGCCCACCACCTTCTGCTCGTTGCCCTGGGTGGTGATGAAGTAGGTGGGGGTGGAGCGAACCTGTTTGCGCTGAGCGGCTGCCAAGTCGCGGTCAATCTGAGCGTCGATTGCAGGGTCTTTCAGATGCTTCTTCACCTTGGCAAAATTTTCCGGCGAAAGCGCCTTGGCCACGGTGCCTTCCACGTCGCCGCTGGTGGACCAACGGCCCTGGAAGGAATAAAGCGCATCGGCCACACGAATCCACTCCATGCGACCCACGCGCCGGGCGGCAATGGCGTAGCGGGCCGCCGGACGGGAGTACTGGTGCTGCTGCAGGGGCATTTCATGATAGACCACGCAGACTTTGTTCTCGCGGGAGTAGGTAGCCAGAACCTGACGTATCGTATTGAGGTAGAACGACTGGCAGGCCGGACACTGGAAGTCGGAGAAGACATCAATCCGGACCGGCGAGGTGGCCTGCCCGCCGATGCACTCGGCCTCGCCCAAAGACTTCCGTGCA
Organism: uncultured bacterium; assembly: GCA_965371475.1. Taxonomy (GTDB): domain Bacteria; phylum Acidobacteriota; class Terriglobia; order Acidiferrales; family 2-02-FULL-67-57; genus CBDUYQ01. Next base: position 2,069 of record CBDUYQ010000214.1, on the reverse strand, counting down.
GCGTTCTGGGCGGCCGCCGGCAAACCGGCCAGCACCAACCCCAAGCCCAGCGTGAACACCAACAAAGTTATCTGCGTTTTCTTCATCCTCTTCCCCTTTATGGATCCTGACCCCTTCTAATACAGATTCTTACCTGGGCGGTTGCGTTGCCCGGCGGTCTTAGTCCACCGCGCCCCGTTTGCCGTGCAGCGCCCCGGCGGCGGCGTGCTTGGGGGCAGTGGCGGCGTCGGCCTGCAATTTTAACTCAACAAAGTCGGTGGGGTACTGGCCGGTGAAACAGGCCAGGCAGTAGCGCCCCTCGGCGTCGGCCACGGACTTGCGCAGGCTCTCGAGCGAGAGGTAACCGATCGAGTCGGCTTCGATGTACTCGCCAATCTCCGGAACCTCCTTCTGTGCGCCGATCAGTTCGCCTTTGGTGGGCGTGTCAATGCCGTAGAAGCAGGGCGAAATCGTGGGCGGACAGGAGACCCGGACGTGGACCTCCTTCGCCCCGGCGTCGCGGACCATCCGGACAATCTTGCGCATAGTTGTGCCGCGGACAATCGAATCGTCCACCAAGATGACGCGGCGGCCTTCGAGCAGGTCCCGCACCGGGTTGAGCTTGACGCGGACGTTGAAGTCGCGGATGTCCTGCGCGGGCTGGATGAACGTGCGGCCGATGTAGTGGTTGCGAATCAGGCCGAACTTGAGCGGGATACCCGACTCCATCGAGTAGCCGAGCGCGGCGGCGACGCCGGAGTCCGGAACGGGGACGACCACGTCGGCGTCGGCCGGGTGTTCGCGCGAGAGCAGGCGGCCGAGCATGTCGCGGCTCTTCTGCACCGGACGGCCAAAGATGACCGAGTCGGGCCGGGAGAAATAAACATGCTCGAAAATGCAGTAGGCGTGGCCGTCCGGCGGCGAGACGTAGGAACTCTCCAGCCCCGCAGCGGTGATGGTGACCATCTCACCGGGCTCGATTTCGCGGATGTATTCAGCGCCAATGAGGTCGAAGGCGCAGGTCTCCGACCCGACCACCCACGCGCCGTCGAGTTGCCCGAGGCAGAGCGGGCGGAAGCCGTGCGGGTCGCGGATGGCAAAGACGGCGTCGGGAGTCAGCATGACGAGCGAGTAGGCCCCTTCGACCTTGCGGAGCGCATCGGGCAGCGCTTCGGCGACGGTCTTCTCCTGCGATTGGGCGATCAGGTGCGGGATGACCTCCGTATCGGCGTTGGTCTGGAAGATGGAGCCTTGCTTTTCCAGGCGGGCGCGGACCTGATCAGCATTGACCAGGTTGCCGTTGTGGCCGAGCGCCAGGGCGCCCTTGTTGCAGTTGACGGTAATGGGCTGGGCGTTGAGCATGGTCTTGTCACCGGCGGTGGAGTAGCGCGTGTGTCCGATGGCGGAGTCGCCGGGGAGCTTTGCGAGGATGCCGGGCGAGAAGATTTCTGCCACCTGCCCCTTGCTCAGGTGCTGGTGGAGTTCGCCTTCGTGGCAGGAAACAATGCCGGCCATCTCCTGTCCCCTGTGCTGCAAGGCGTAAAGGCCGAGGTAGGTCAGCTTGGCCGCTTCCTTGTGGCCGAAGACGGCAAAGACGCCACACTCGTCATGGAAGTGGTCCTCGTGATACCAGGGTTGCTGCTGAACATTCATTTTGCTAATCATTCTGCCGATACCGCCTGGAGGAGTTGGGGGAGGCCATTCTGCCATGCTTCGCACAGTGCTGCCACATCGGATTCGAGAACGACTTGCTGGTTGAACTGCACCTTGAACGAACCCCCGGTCACTTTGCCCAGTTGCCTGCCCTCAACTCTGTATTCTCCCGCAAGACGGAGCAAGTCGGCAACCCTCTCTTCTGCAACTTCGAGTATGAACCGCGAGGGGGCCTCATGGAAGAGAGCGGCTTCGAGCGGGAGTTTGCTTTCCAGGGTTATGTCGATGCCGCGCAGCTCGGCAGCGGCAAAGCAGCACTCGGCCAGCGCGACGAGAAGACCGCCGTCGGAGATGTCGTGCGCACTAAGAATCATCCCCTTGGCGTGGGCGGCGAGGAAGCAGTCGTGGACCTTTTTCTCGTAGGCGAGGTCGATGGC
>CBDUYQ010000213.1:0-3064 GCA_965371475.1 uncultured bacterium | reverse complement strand
TAGGCATTAAGGTTGCGGAGGGTTACTTCGCAGCCTTAAAGCCGGGGGAAATTGGATAACGGCAAATCTCTGATTGGCCGGAAGGGGTGGTTTGCCATTTTGGCTGCCTGCCCTGCCCGTTTAAGGATAGAAGGGTTAGTGTGTCTGAAAGCGCGGGTTTTCCTATACGATTCCCCGAATGAACCCTCCGCTTTGACAGCCGCAAATCCCCGCTCAGAAATAACTCCTCCCCCCTCCCGGGCGGACAATTTTTGAGGAACAGAAAAATTGGGGCCGGGACTTACAGGGAAGCCGGCTGGGGCATGTCACCGCGTTCTTTTGTGGGCGGGCCTTCGGCGAGGTAATCGTTGAGGTCGGTTTCCACGCCATACAGGTGCAGAATCTCCAGGAACGGGACCTGATAGATTGCGCACAGCGCAGCAATCTTGTGGGGGCTCGGCAACGAATTGCTGTTTTCAATCTGGCTCAGCCGCCCGGCGGAAATAAAATAGTCGGCGCGATCTCTTCCGTCGGCAATCTTCTGGCTCAAGGCCTCCACGTCCTTCTGCGTCAGGTCGCACTCGCTCCGAATTTCCCGCAAGCGTCGGCCTACCGTAAACGAATTGACGTGGACGATGAAACCGGCTGTTTCGAAAACTGTCCTGCGGCCTTCGGCTTGCTCCAGTAACTTGTTCGTCATCTGAGGGCAGCGAAACCAGTGGGTAAGTTGGTCCACTATAAAGTGAGACGAGCGCGATCAAAAAAAGGGTACCTGTTGCAACGGAAGAATACACTTTGGTTATGTCAAGCGCCCTTCAGTGTACAGTCGGCTGGGAATCTGTCAGACGGTAACGAAAAGTCCGGTGATGTACATGATGGCAAGACCGAGCGCAAAGCCTGCCAGGCTTAGTCCCCCAACCAGCGCGCCTGCCCCGCCCTGCTTCCATTGGTGCCGGATGATTTCAATCACCACCTGGATGATGGCCCCGGCCCCGATAGCCAGAAACAGCACCGCCCACAGCGGCGTGTACGCAAAGGCGCCCAGTAGCGTCCCGGCAATCGTAGGCCCGCCAGCCAATGCGCCCAGCCAAACCAGGTGCGACCAGCGAAAGTCCGCCCGGACTACCGGAGCGACAATCGCCACCCCTTCAGTGAGGTTATGCAGGGTGAAGCCAAGCACCAGCAGCGTTCCCAGCGACGCCTCGCCCAGCGCGTAAGCCCCGCCGATGGCCAGCCCCTCGCCCAAGTTGTGGACGCCGATACCGAAAGCAATGGTGTAGGCCAGCACCAACCCGGCATCCGAATTGCTGGCTTGTGAGCGGCGTTCTTTAAACCAGTTCGTGACGGCGTAGAGTCCGAGCAGGCTCAGGCTCAACCCGATCAAAATAATCGCCACACCCTGAAAAGGCCCCGGTACACGTTCGGCGTTTTCCAGCGCGTCTTCGAGCGAGTCCACACCGAGAAAGACCAGCAGCCCAACCGTCAAACTTAGCAGAAAGTAGTACCAGTTCTTCGGCAGCGCACGCAAAAACGGCAGCCAGCCGATACCGAGAAACACCGGAATCAAACCAACATAAACTCCGAGCAGGGCGAAGCGCATCATCATACCGGGCGTGGTCGTCCGCGGCGTTTCGGTAGCGACTTCGATTTCATGTGTCAGCACGGAAGCCTGGGCGGTTATCACGACAATCTCGTAGGGCTCGCCTTCGCTCCACGGATAAGGGATGCTCAGCACCGCCCGGCCCAGCCGCGGAATCTTCGGCTCCGGGCGCACCTCGAACTCCCAGGCAGCGCGGTTGATCCACCCCACCTGCACCTGGACGATTTCCAACTCTTCCGGGCCGGTGTTGATGACATGCGCTTCGATCTCTCCGGGGCGAAAAACCACGCGCTCGAAGCTGAGGCTCTCAATCGGCGCTGGAGCTACAAGCTCTATTCCCGTCCCCTGGGCCAGCAAGAGGTAGAAAATCCCCGCCAGCAACAGTACCGGCAGCAGCGCGCTGGCCACCGTTACCCACGAGAAACCGGTAGCGGGCCTGCCTGTGTTCTCTTCGGCCATGCGTCTAGTCCCCCGCCTTTGCGTCACCGCTCGCTTTGTCACCAACATTAAACCATCCCATCAGCCCCAACTCCTGGTGTTCGGTGACGTGGCACTGGAACATATACGTCCCGGGATAATCGTATTGAAATTCGAGGATGGCCCGCTCGGCAATGTTGAGCGTCTTCACGTCTGTGTACTCGGTTGGCCTCATTGAAGTGCCGGAAGGATATAAGTTGTACATGTTGCCGTGAATGTGCGGCACCATGGCCTCGTCGAAAAAGTTCATCACATACATCCGCACCTTCTCGCCCAGCTCTAAATGAATCGGATTGTCGGCGTACTGAAACGCCCGTCCGTTCCAGCTGTAAAACTCGGCTTCGCCGTCGCGGTCGAGGTCGAAGGCGCTCATCACCATGGCAAGTTCCTTGCGCGGCTCGCGGCCCTGCTTGGGGTCGATAATCATCATGCCGTAGAGCCCGTTGTGGACGTGCTGCTGGGTCGGCATCGAGTGGCAGTGGTAGGGCATGATACCGAAGGGCTTGGCCTCGAACTCATAAACGAACTCTCCACCGGGCGCTACCAACTCAAACACCCCATCCATCGACGCCGGGTGGATGCCGTGGAAGTGGATTGTGTGCGGCAACTCGCCCTTGTTAATCAGCCGGATGCGCACCGTCTCGCCTTCGATGGCGCGCAGCACCGGCCCCGGCACTGTTCCGTTGAACGTCCAGCTGGGAAACACCACTCCGGGCGCGACCTCATGCGGGGTTCCCTCTTCGATTACGAGCGTGTACTCGCGGATGCCGTTAGGTGCAGGCTCCGGTGGCGGAGGAACCGGGTTAAACACCCGGGTAGAGTCGAAGCGCCGCCCCCCTGGATAGCTATACTGGAACCGTCCGCTGCCCTTGGTGGGCGGCATATGCGCCCGGTGCGCTTGCCGAACAGAATCGGCCTTGGTTCGCTCCAGTTGCTCGCTTTGACCTGCCTCGACGGCAGACATAGGCCACAACATAACCGCCAGCGCCAGCAGGCTCAGGGTGACCA
>CBDUYQ010000212.1:0-3076 GCA_965371475.1 uncultured bacterium | reverse complement strand
TACGCCGACTACCGCGTCATGATGGACCTGACCGAGGAGATGTTCACCGATTTAGTGAAAGAGATTACCGGCGGGACGAAGATTACTTACCAGGGCAACGAAGTGGACTTCAGTAACTGGCAGCGCATCTCCCTGCGCGAAGCGATTTGTAAATATTGGCAAGCCCCGGATAAGAATCGGCCGAGCGTGTCCGACCTAGCCGACGCGGCCAAGGCCAAACAGTGGGCCGATACACATGACGCCTGGTCGGAAAAGCATCCCACCGAGTCGCGCACGGCGGAAGTTCCGGAAGGGGCCAGCGCCGCCAAGGCCTGCGAGCACCTGTTTGAAGTCATCGTCGAACGGCAATTGATACCACCGACGCTGATAACCGACTTCCCCACGGAAATCTCGCCGCTCTCGAAGGCCCGCGACGACGACCCCGCCTTCACCGAACGGTTTGAAGTTTTTGCCGGCGGGCTGGAACTCGGCAACGCCTTCTCTGAGCTGAACGACCCGCTCGAACAGAAAGCCCGCTTCGAAGGCCAGGTGAAGGCCCGCGCGGAAGGCGACCTGGAAGCGCACCAAATGGACGAGGACTACATCCGCGCCCTCGCCTACGGCCTGCCGCCCACCGGCGGGGAGGGCATCGGCATCGACCGGCTCACCATGCTGCTCACCGACAGCCGCTCGATTCGCGAAGTCATCCTCTTCCCCCAACTCCGGCCGCTGCGTCCGCAAGGCGCGGATGGCCCTCCTCCCGAGGATTCTTAACTCCTGCCATGACCTTTGAATGGTTTGTCGCGCGGCGTTATTTGCAAGGAGGACGCGGAGCCGCGCGCGACCGTTTTGTTTCCGTGGTCACGGTGATTGCCGTCATGGCCGTGGCGGCCGGAGTGCTGGCACTGGTGCTGGCGCTTTCGATTAACGGTGGCTTTCGCAGATCGTTCGAGGAAAACCTCCTCGGCGCCACCGCGCACATCACCTTGACGAAGAAAGAAGCCACCGGCATCGACGACTACCGCGAACTTGCCACACGCTTACAAGACCTCCCCGGCGTAGTCTCCGTAAGCCCTGCGCTGTATGAGACCGTTCTGATTTCGAGCGGGTCGCGCGCACAGGGAATCATCCTCAAAGGAATTGACCCCGAGGACGGCCCGGCTCAGAGCCCAATTTTTACTCAAATGGAAGAGGGGGATGCCGACCTTACCCACCGGGAGGGCGACCCGGCCCCGCTGCTCATCGGAAAGGAGTTGGCCCGCGTGCTCGGCGTCTTTGTCGGCGACACGGTGCTGATAACCAGTCCGCAAGGGAGGCTCACTCCTTTCGGTCTGGTGCCGCGGTATTCGAGCTTCCGGGTGCAGGGGATTTACGAGGCGGGGTCGTGGGACTTTGACGCCGGCTGGGGCTTCACGGCTTTGCCGGTCACGCAGGAGTTATTCCGCCTGGGCGACACGGTGTCGGCGCTGGAATTCCGGGTGGAGGACGTTTACGCCGCCGACAGGATTGCAGCGGAAGCCGCCGAAGTGGCAGGAACTGATTTTGCCGCCCGGCCCTGGATGGAAGTCCACCAGTCGCTGTTCCGGGCGCTGCGGCTGGAAAAGCTGGTGACGGCGTTCTTCATCGGGATGATTGTTTTTGTTGCGGGGTTGAACATCCTCATCCTGCTCGTGATGCAGTCCATCCAGAAGCGGCGCGACATCGCCGTGCTGCTCTCCTTCGGAGTTCGGACGAAACAGATCCGGCGAATCTTTATGTTGCACGGCCTGGCTATCGGAGCGCTGGGTACATTCATCGGCTTGGTAGCCGGGTATGCCGTGGCCATCGCCGGGCAGCGCTATGAGGCCTTTGCCCTGGACCCGAGGGTTTATGGAATCAGCTATGTGCCCTTTGATGCCGATATAGTAGAGGGAGGGTTGATAGCCCTGGTGGCGCTGCTGGTCTGCTTCGCGGCTACCATCTACCCCTCGCGGCGGGCGGCGCGTGTGGCGCCGGTGGAGGTGCTGCGTTATGAGTAGGTTACGCACAGTACTATCCAGTACCAAAGGTTCAGGGGAAAAGAGAATTTTCCCATTCCCTTTGCCGCCCCAAGGGCATCTACTATGAATAGGACCGTATTGCGGAGCCGGGCCTTGAGCAGGGTTTTCCGGACCCCGCAAGGAGAGTTGAGAGTGCTGGAAGGCGTCGAACTCGAGGTCGCACAGGGCGAGATGGTTGCCGTGGTGGGCGAGTCCGGCACGGGCAAGACTACGCTCCTCTCCCTCCTGGCCGGTTTAGACCATCCCACCGCAGGCGAAGTGTTTTTTGACGACGCCAACATCGCCACTTTCTCTGACGATGCATTGGCCGAACACCGCAACCGCCGCGTCGGGTTTGTCTGGCAGCTCTCCAACCTGCTGGTGGACTTCACCGCGCAGGAAAATGTTGCTCTTCCGTTGCTGGCCCGGGGCGAAGGCCGCGACGCCGCTTTCGAGCAGGCGGACCGTTGGCTCCAGGAAGTAGGATTGGAAGACCGCGCCGGGCATCTGGCCGGCGAACTCTCCGGCGGAGAGCAGCAGCGCATCGCCCTGGCGCGTGCTCTGGTGGGGAAACCCGATGTCCTGTTTGCTGATGAACCCACCGGCAATCTGGACGAGATCACCGGCGAGAAGATTTTTGCCTTGTTGCAGCAATTGCATCACAATCATGGGTTGACTTCGGTCATAGCAACGCATAATCTGGAATTAGCAGGGCGTTGTGACCGTGTATGGCGGCTGGGCCACGGTGGCTTGACCGTTTGAAGTGTACCCTGGAGGGCAGGGAGAGCGCCAATGTTTGAACGTTACACTGAGAAGGCTCGTCGGGTAATTTTCTTTGCGCGGTATGAAGCCTGCCAGTACGGCAGTCCCTTCATTGAAACCGAGCACCTGTTGCTCGGCCTGCTGCGCGAAGACAAGGCTCTGGCCAACCGTTTCCTCCGTTCGCACGGTTCGTTGGACTCCATCCGCAAGCAGATTGAAGGGCGCACGACCATCCGCGAGCGCGTTTCCACTTCTGTCGAGTTGCCGTTCAGCGAAGAGGTTAAGCGGGTGCTGCGTCACGCCGTCGAGCAGGCCGA
>CBDUYQ010000211.1:0-3092 GCA_965371475.1 uncultured bacterium | reverse complement strand
CAGGCACAACACCGACAGTGCAAAAGGTCCGCGCCTTTTCGGAAGACTGCGAAGTCGATGTGGGCGGGCTGCCGCTCTATCGGCTGACGGAGGTGCGGGCGGAAGAGAGTGTCGCCTACCTGTCGTCGCTGGCCGAGTCAGCTTCGGAGAGTGAAAGACGGAAATTCTCCGGCGCGCTCATGGCGATTGCCTTGCACCAGGGCACAGCCGCCGACAATGCGCTGGAGAACTTTGTCTCGCCGGGGAAGCCGCGCAAGGTCCGCAAGAAGGCAGCCTTCTGGCTGGGGTCGGCCCGCGGCCGGCGCGGCTACGAAATTTTGAAGCGCGTGGTGGAGAACGATGCGGACGACAAGTTTCGCAAGGACGCCGTCTTCGCCCTCCACGTCAGCAAAGAGCCGGAAGCTGTTGACACTTTGATTGCGTTGGCCCGTAGCGACCGCAGCCGGCCAGTCCGCAAGCAGGCCATCTTCTGGCTGGGGCAGCGGGCCAGCAAGAAAGCCGTGGCAGCGTTAACTGATGTTGTCGAGAACGACCCGGATACCGACATCAAGAAACGCGCCGTGTTTGCTCTCAGCCAGTTGCCGAATGACCAGGGTGTGCCGCTGCTGATGAAAGTGGCGCGCACGCACCGCAACCCGGCGATTCGAAAGAAAGCGATGTTCTGGCTGGGCCAGTCCGGCGACCCGCGCGCCCTGGATTTTTTTGAGGAAGTGCTCACCCGTAACTGAATCCAAGTTTGTTTTTGCCAAAGCCCGGCGGATGGCCTGCCGGGCTTTTACCTTGCCCAGAGACAAATTGGGTGTAGCGATGACAGGCCGCGTAGCGGTAGAGTGGTTCTTTTAAGGCAAGGGGGCAGGAGGGAACCATGGCGCGGAAAAAAACTGATAAGCGGACAGCCGGAAAACGCGGGATGGCGACACGGGCCGTACATGAGGGGGAAACCCGGCACAGGGTCAGCGGCCCGGTGGTGCCGCCCATAGCGCAGTCGGCCAACTTTACCTTTGCCAACGTGGAGGAGATGAAGGCCTGGGTCGAAGGCCGCTCGAAAGTGGATATCTACACGCGCTACGGCAACCCTACCTTACGGGTGGCCGAAGCCAAGCTGGCCGCGCTGGAGGAAACCGACGGCGCTCTGGTGGCCGCTTCCGGCATGGCCGCGATTACCAGTTCCATCCTGTCCTTTGTGGAAGCCGGAGATGAAATCATCACCACCCGGAGTCTCTACGGTGGCACCTACCGTTTTATGCGCGACATGCTTCCCCGGTTTGGCGTTACAGTCCACTTCACAGAGAATGATCTGGAAGACGTTGACCGCTTCGTCAACGACCGTACGAGGATTCTCTATACCGAGACCCCCACCAACCCCACACTCCAAATCGTTGACTTGCGAAAAGCGGCGAAGTTCGCCCAGCAGCATGACTTGGTCAGCATGGTGGACAACACTTTTGCCACGCCGATTTTTCAGAAGCCCGCCACCCTGGGGTTTGATCTGGTGCTGCACAGCGCCACCAAGTACCTCAACGGCCACTCCGACCTGATTGCCGGTGCAGTCGCGGGCAGGAAGAAGCATTTGGAGAAGGTCCGCGGCACGCTGATTAAACTCGGCGGCACGATGGACCCGGGCGCCTGCTACCTGTTGATTCGCGGGATGCGGACGCTGGAGACACGCGTCCGGCGGCAGGAGGCCAACGCGCGGGCGGTGGCGCGGTTTCTGGAGAAGCACCCCAAGGTGGCGCAGGTTCATTATCCCGGGCTCAAGTCTCATCCCGGCCACAAGCTGGCGCGGCGGCAGATGAGCGGTTTCGGCGCGATGATGGCCTTTGATATTAAAGGCGGACTTCGCGCTGCCACGCGTTTCGGCAACCGTATCCGGTTGTTTTTGTTGGCGGCCTCACTGGGCGGCGCCGAGTCGCTGGCTGTGCTGCCTCTTTACACCACCCATTACGGCCTGTCTAACGAGGAGTTGAAGGCCGCGGGCGTTTCCCCCGGCTCTGTCCGTATTTCCATCGGAATTGAAGACCCCGACGATTTGATTGCTGACCTCAAACAGGCCTTGGCCTGAAATGGTTATTTGGGTACTCTGAGGCTTCGTTGCGAACACGCTAGGAAGCCTCAGTGAAAAAGTATTTTGCTCTGTTCCTGTTACCGTCCCTGCTGCTGGGCTTGGGTGCGAGCCTGCTGGCGGCCGCGCAGGGCACTTCTCCGAAAACTTCCAGGGTAGTCATAGTTTCGCTGGATGCGGCGGCGGACTGGCTGGTGGACGATTATCTTGCCCGCGGTGTGCTGCCCGCGGACGGAGCTTTCGGACGGATGGCCCGAAACGGCGCGCGGGCCGAAGCCATGTTGCCGGTGGTCCCTTCCATGACCGCGTCTTCACACATCTCCATGTTCACTGGGGCGTATCCGGAGCGCACCGGAATCGTCTCCAACTGGTTCCTGCCGTCCGGGGGCCGGATCTCCCGTCGGGTGAGCGGATTCAACGCTGCTATTGCAGCGGAAACGCTCTGGCACGCCGCCCAGCGGCAGGGCAAGCGCGTTATCTGTGCCACAGCGGTCGGGGCCGACAACTTTACCCCGGACCGCAACTGTGATTTGACCTTCGCCTACGGAAGCTCGGTTGGCCGGTCGTCTGTCGTTCACCTGGAACCGGCACAGGAGCGTGGTTCAACGCAAATCCCCGGCGGGTTTGAGCATGCTGTTCTCCTCAGGGCCAACAAGGATAGCCCCTCTCCGTTGGGTTATCCATTGGGGCGTGACCGCATGGTGGAAGTGGCTGCCTGGGCGGTGGACAGAATCCCCGACGGCGTGAAACGGTTCGATGCCGTGGCTTTGGATTTTGACCGCAACGCCGCCAACGGTTTTGCGGCGGTGTTACAGGATGGCGAGTGGGGCCCCGTCTATCTTCCCGGGGAAAGCCCGCGCGCCGGATCGTGGGTGCGCTTGCTGGAGCTGGCGGACGACCTTTCTGATGTGAAGTTGTATCTGGGTTCGCCAGGGGTGATGCGCGGCAGCCCGCCGGAGTTCCTGGCGGAAATGGAATCCCGTTTCGGCTTTTGGCCGGGCGGACCCGACGGCCGCCACACCCACCTGGG
>CBDUYQ010000210.1:0-3094 GCA_965371475.1 uncultured bacterium | reverse complement strand
AAGCGATAATGAGGCTGTGGGGGAAATCTATTTGCCAGACCGGATAGTTCAAGCTTCGTCCCTCTCTGCGGGTACCCGCACTTTCGCGTAAGCTCCAACCGGAATTTTTATTATACCCGCGATATTCCTGTGAGAGGGAAAATCTCGCCGGGGGGAAACGATGACGAAGGTTTTTTACATGGAGGTCTTGCCGGGGTTCTTTTTGTAGGCGCTGGGCGGACGGGGGACGGCGGCGCGCTCGACTTCACCCTTGCCGACCAGACGACGGCCCACGCGGGCTTCCACGGTAAAGACGTATCGGGTAGCGCCCCCGTGCTTTGGTTTGTACTTCTTTTTGAAGGCGGCGGTGGTGCGAAGTTTTTCCTTCACCCGCGCAGGACCCTGGTGGCTGACGTTGATGTGGGTGCCGAGCGAGAGCATGTCCTCCGGCTGGTAAGGGACCATGACCATGGCGGCGGTGACCTCCATCTGCCCGATCATCGACGGGGTGGAGAGAAGGGCGGGCAGGTGGTCTTGGAAGTATTTTATGGTGCGGTGGAACTCGACCAGGCGGGTGAGCGTGGCCTTCTTGCCGGGCTTTAAGTCTTTTAGTGTTTTCTTCTTCGCCATCCAGCTCTCCTATTGGGCAGCGGCAAAAGCCTTCCGTGCGGCTTCCAGTGTCTGTTCGATGTCGGCTTTGGTGTGCGCAGTGGAGGTAAAGGCGGCCTCGAACTGCGATGGCGGCCAGTACACGCCATCTGCCAGCATAGCCCGGTGCCAGTGCGCAAAGCGGTCTGCGTCACACTTCTTTGCCGAAGCGAAGTCGGTAACCGGCTCGCTGCCGAAGAAGACGGTCAGCATGGCCCCGCACTGGTTGACGGTCACGGGAACACCGGCTTGACCGGCAGCCTCGCGCAATCCTTCCGCCAGTTTCATTGTGGCGCCTTCCAGCGCCGGGTAGATGTCCTTAGCTTTGATGATTCGCAACACGGTCAACCCGGCGGAAACCGCCAACGGGTTCCCGCTCAACGTCCCGGCCTGATAGACGGGGCCGAGCGGGGCGACGTGGTCCATGATGTCGGCGCGGCCACCATAGGCGGCGGCGGGCAGGCCTCCGCCCATGACCTTGCCCAGCGTTACCAGGTCGGCGGTGATGCCGAAGCGTTCCTGTGCGCCGCCACGGGCCACGCGGAAGCCGGTCATAACTTCGTCAAAGATGAGAAGCGCACCATGCTTGGTTGTGACAGTATGCAGGCCTTCCAGAAAACCCTTGGCCGGCGGTACGCAGCCCATGTTGCCGGCCACGGGTTCGACGATGACGGCGGCGATTTCTTCTCCGCGTTCGGCAAAAAGTTTTTCGACGGCGGCCAGGTTGTTGAAGGGCAGGTTCAGCGTAAAGCGGACGAACTCTTCCGGCACGCCCGCCGAGTCGGGCAGGTTGAAGGTGGCTACCCCGGACCCGGCCTTGGCCAGCAGACTGTCAGCGTGGCCGTGGTAGCAGCCCTCGAACTTGACGATGGTTTTCCGGTTGGTAAAGCCGCGGGCCACGCGCAGAGCGCTCATGGTGGCTTCGGTGCCGGAGTTGACCAGCCGGACCTTCTCGCATCCGGGAACCATTTCACAGAGTTCTTCAGCCAGCTCGACTTCCAGCGGGGTGGGTGCGCCGAAGCTGGTGCCGCGGTCGGCGGCTTGCTTTACGGCAGCGAGAATTTCCGGGTGGGCGTGGCCGAGGATCATCGGACCCCAGGAGAGCACATAGTCGATGTAGGCGGTGCCGTCCACGTCATAGAGGCGGCAGCCTTCGGCGTGTTCGATGAAGGGAGGCGAGCCCCCCACGGCGCGGAACGCCCGCACCGGCGAGTTGACCCCGCCCGGGATGCGCTTTTCCCCGCGTTCCATCCACTGTTGTGATTTTTTCCCCATGGCAATCCTTTCCGAAAGGGAACGGAAGCAGGCAGTATAGCATTCCGGGTGTGCTGCCTGCGCTATGCTAGAATCTTGAACATTGGGACGCGCCGCGAGGGGAGAACCGTTGGCTACCGACAAGATTTTCACCAGGACAGAGCTTGTGGAACGCCGCGCGCAATGGAAACAGCAGGGCCAGCGCGTCGTATTCACCAACGGTTGTTTCGATCTTCTGCACGCCGCTCACATCCGTTTGCTGGAGAAGGCGCGGGGGCTGGGGGACGTTCTGGTGATGGGAATCAACAGCGACCGCAGCGTGCGGGTTTTGAAAGGTTCAGGCCGTCCGTTGATGCCGGAAGCTGAACGAGCCGAGGTGCTGGCCGCGCTGGCCTGCGTCGATGCCGTGACAATATTCGACGAAGACACTCCGCAGGAAATAGTGGCGGCGTTGCTGCCCGACGTGATTGTAAAGGGCGGCGACTGGGGCGATAACATCGTGGGCAAGGATGAAGTGCGGACGGCGGGGGGCGAGGTGGTGTCGCTGGCGTATGAAGAGGGTTATTCCACCACGGAAATCCTTGAACGCATCGTAAAACTAAAATGATTCTTCCCTTCTTTGAACAGGCCATCCGCAAGCTCGAAGTCCACCCGAGCTTTGCGTCTGTGGCGCTGGAGCTGGAGCGCCGCGTGCGGCAGGTAGCTGCGGGTGAGCCCGGGAATCAGGTTACGTTGGCCGGGCTGACCGGGACCGCCAAAGTTCTGGCCGCCGCGTTGCTGGGCCGTGAACTGGGACGCCCGGTGTTGTTTGTGACCTCCACCAACCGGCGGGCGGAAGAACTGGCCAGGCCGCTGCGTTTCTTCCATCAGTTGCTGACCGGGCACGAAGCGGAAAGCGTTGTCCTGCTTCCGGCGCACGATGTAATGCCCTACCGGGGTCTCTCGCCCCATCCTGACATTGCCGTAGCCCGCGCGGCGGCCCTGTGGCGGTTGGCCACAGGCCAGGTGGATATTGCCGTGGCGCCGGTCCGGGCGGCGATGGGGCGGATGGCGGAGAAGGACTCTTACGCGCAACTGGTGCGTGCGTTGCGCAAAGGCGATGCGGTGGAAAGGGATGAGTTGATTGCGCACCTGGAAAGTACCGGCTACGCGCGGCAAGAGCCGGTCGAGATGCCGGGGCAGTACTCGGTGCGCGGCGGCATCGTGGACATCT
>CBDUYQ010000209.1:0-3100 GCA_965371475.1 uncultured bacterium | reverse complement strand
CGCCGGGCCGGAATAAAGCAGGCCAGCAGCGCTACCGCCGTCAACAGGGCAGAAACGCCAATGTAGGTAGCGGGGTCGGTAGAGGTGATGCCGAACAGCATGGAGGAGAGAAACCGGGCGGCGGCCCACGCTCCGGCCAGTCCCAGTCCGATGCCTAACAGGGTCAGTACCAAACCTTGTTGCAGCACCATTTTCAAGATTTCGCTCCGGTCCGCGCCCAGCGCCATGCGGATGCCAATTTCGTGCGTCCGCTGGCTCACCGAGTAGGCCATCACGCCGTAAATCCCCACTGCCGCGAGTACGGCTGCAACGGCGGCAAACAGACCCAGCAGTGACATGTAAAACCGCGGCCGGGAGACAGAGTCCGAGACCAGCCGTTCCATCGTGCTGATTCGGGCTATGGGTTGGTCCGGGTCAATATCATTCACGAAGCCGCGGACCGTCCCGGTCAGCGCAGTCACGTTGTTCCCGGCGCGGATGGCCAGCGTCATGGACAAGCTGGGGGTTTGCGCAAATGACCGATACATTTCCGGTCTCACATCATCCGCAAGCCCATCGTGTTTGACATTGCCGATGACTCCGATGATTGTGCTCCAGGGAGAATCGTCATCCAGACGGATTTGACTGCCAAGGACTTCTCTGCCGGGAAGGTTCTTTCGTACGAACGCTTCGTTGACGATAAAGGATCCCGGTGAGCCCGCTCGATCCTCGCGGGTAAACGAACGCCCGCGCAAAATTGGAATCCCCATCGTGCGGAAATACCCGGGTGTGACTATGCGATAGTCGGCCCCGCCTTTGACGAGCTTCTTGCCGCTCCCGGAGCCCGCCACCCGGAACGACCACATCCATTGGTGCCCGCTGAAAGGCAGTGCGTTGATAGCGCCAGCGTGTTCGACGTTCTGTGCCGATGCGGTCCGGGCCAGCAAATCTTCAAAGAATTGCCGTTGCTGATTCGGCGTGGGGTACTTGTATTTTGGCAGGGAAATTTCCATGGTCAGGATGCGGTTCGCCTCAAAGCCGGTATCTTCCGAGAGCAGGGCAGCGAAGCTCCGGACCATCAATCCAGCTCCGATGAGTAGCACCAAGGCCATCGCCACCTCGCCGATTACCAGCAGGTTACGCAGGCGGTGTTGCCTCAGCAGATTGAACCCACCGCCGCCGGTTCGCGTTCCCTCTTTTAGCGCCGAGCTCAGTTCCAATCGGGAGGATTTCATCGCCGGGGCGAGGCCGAACAGCAGCCCCGTCGCAAATGTCAGCAACAGGGAATAGGCCAGAATTCGCCAGTCCATGCCCAGTTCCTGCCACCGGGGGATATTGCCGGGGCTAAAGGCCGCGAACCCTTGAATACCGCCCCAGGCCAAGAGCAATCCGAGTCCGCCTCCGATGCCGGAAAGCAGAATGCTTTCCGTCAGCATTTGGCGCAACAGCCGCCCGCGCCCGGCGCCCAGGGCAGCCCGGACAGCAAATTCTTTTTCCCGGCTGGTGGATCGCGCCAGCAGCAGGTTGGCGACATTGGCGCAGGCAATCAGCAGCACAAAACTCACCGCACCGAGCAACAGCCACAGGGCCTTGCTGGCTCTGCCGACCATCTCATCCTTCATCGGGAACAACCCCGTGTCAAATTCTTTGGAAAAATTCTTGGGGTAATCTTCTGCGATGCTCTTTGCCACGGCGGTCATATTGGCGCGGGCCTGTTCCAACGTCACATCAGGTTTCAACCGCGCTACGGAATACATGAACTTGAAACCGCGTTTGTTATTTTCGTCCGGTACGACGAAAGGGGTCCACAACTTCGTATTTCGCGGGAACTCCTGCCCGGGCGGCAGTACACCGATAACGGAGTGAGGTGTGCCGTTGAGGATAATACTTTCATTCAGAATTTCCCCGTCACCGCCGAACCGCTCCTGCCAGAACCCGTAGCTGATAACGGCGACGTTGTTCCTGCCTTCGATTTCCTCTTCGGGCGTGAAGCTCCGCCCAAGGATGGGCTTTAAGCGGAAGAGCGGAAAGAACTCCGAAACCACGGACCTCGCAGAAATGTGAACAGCTTCTCCCGAGCCCGTCAGGATGTAGGATCTTTGCCAGATGGGTGAAATCTGAGAAAAAACTTCGTTGCGCTCCTTCCAATCATAGTAGAGCGGAGCGGAATGCCAGCCACGCCAGAAGCCCTGTTCCGGGTAGGCTTCATAGACATACACCAGCCGATCCGAGTCCTCAAACGGCAGCGGCTTCAGCAGCACCGTGTTGACTACCGAAAAAATAGCGGTGTTGGCCCCGATGCCGAGTGCTAGAGTCAGCACGGCGACGATAGCGAAGCCGGGTTTGCGCGCCAGCATCCGTGCGCCGTAACGCAGGTCTTGCCACAGGTTCTCCATAATGCCGTCTCCTTTGCGGGATGAATTGTCGCGTTCCGGCGGGGGGATACTGAGCCCGAAAAACAACGAGCGAATGGCTTGTTTCCAATACCAGCGCCGCGCATCCCGAAGTCCTTTTTCGGGCAGCAGGGTATTTTGGAACTCTTCCTCCAGATCGCCGAGTAGATATTCCTGGACATTCCGGGGATAAACCAAACGCAGCAAAAGTCGCGCCAGCCAGGGAGAAACCTTCGAGGTTTTTCGGGAAGACCGGGGGCTGGTTGGATTCATAAGGTCTCCAGTTTTTGGCCCAGCCCGGCCGCCATGCGTTTGAAATCGTGGCAGGAGCGGTTGAGGGCTTTGGCGCCGAGCGGTTCCAGTCGGTAGAACTTCTTGCGGCGACCGCCGCGCTCCGGCGTTGGTTCGCCTACTTTTGAGCGGACATAGCTTTTGCGCTCCAGACGTTCGAGCGTCGTGTAAATTGCTCCAATGGCTACCGTCCGCCCAGTGCGTTTTTCAATTTCCTGGCGCAAGGTCGCCCCATAAGCGTTTTTTTCCAGCCGGACTATTGCCAGCAGAATCAGTTGCTCGAATTCACCCAGCGTGGCTGCCATGTCAATACCTCATATGAACTGCAATGTAGTATATATAGACGCACTTAGTTGGGAAAGGGTTGCAGGAATTTTTACGGGATCTTACTCGTAGCGCAGGGCTACCATCGGGTCCACTTTGGTGGCTCGCCGGGC
>CBDUYQ010000208.1:0-3125 GCA_965371475.1 uncultured bacterium | reverse complement strand
TTGGGTTAGGATGGGCGGGGTGGAAGGTCCTATGCGGCGTTGGCGAAAACTCTTACTGATCTTCTTCCTGTTGGCAGCGGTCTTTGTCCTTCTGCCAGCAGGAGCATTCTACTGGCGCGCCCACCGCGCCCTGCCCGCCTACGACGGCGAAGTGCAGCTCGAAGGCCTGAGCCAGCCGGTCCGGATTGCCCGCGACGCCTATGGTGTCCCGCACATTTATGCTGAATCACTCGAAGACCTGGTGTTCGCCCAGGGGTACGTCCATGCGCAGGAGCGGCTCTGGCAGATGGACATGCTGCGCCGCACCGCACGCGGACGGCTGGCGGAGATTATCGGCCCGGTAGCGCTGGAGCTGGACAAGGAAAACCGCACACTCGGTCTGGGCCGCGTGGCCGACCGCGCCGTGGAACAGATGCCGGAGGAGGAGCGCCGCCTGTTGCAAGCCTATGCCCGCGGCGTCAACGCCTACCGCGACTCCCGCGACGGAGCGCCCCTGACCTCTGCCCTGCCCCTGGAGTTCGCGCTGCTCCGCTACCGTCCGGAACCCTGGCAGCCGGCCGACACCCTCGCTGTGGGACTGAATATGTTCAAGCTGCTGACCAGCCGCTGGCGGTCGGAACTCGCCCGCCTGCAGGTGGAAGATATGCTCACCGAAGACCTGGCTGCCGACCTTTTCGTATCGCAGTCGGAGTACGACCACCCGATTGCCAAACCGCAGCCCCGGCGGGGCCGTCCTCGTATCCGAAGGACTGTGGTGGCAAAGAATTGCCGGCACTCCACCGAAGAGATTCTGGGAACTGCCCCACATTCCCTAACCCGTCCCATAAATGGTTCGGAGTTTGTGGGCGCCAGCAACAACTGGGTAGTCTCCGGCCAACACACCGCTTCCGGCCAGGCGATGCTGGCCAACGATATGCACCTGCCCCACACCGTCCCGGCTGTCTGGTTTATGAACCACCTGACCGCGCCGGATATGGACGTCACCGGCTTCAGCCTGCCCGGGCTGCCCTTTGTCATGGTCGGACATAACCGGGATATCGCCTGGGGCTTCACCAACCTCGGCGCCGACGTACAGGACCTCTACGTGGAAACCTTCGACCCGGACGACCCTTCCCGCTACCTGACCCCGCAGGGCTGGCAGACAGTCACCCAGCGCCGGGAAACCATCAAGGTGCGCGGCCAAGACGACGTCGAATTCGAGGTACTCGAAACCCGGCATGGCCCCATCATCCACGACGACGGCGAAATCAAGCTGGCCCTGCGATGGACCGCGCACGACGTCGGGAAACTTGCCATCTCTCCCGCCTTCCTCCACGTAAACCGTGCGTCTAACTGGAAAGAGTTCACCGCTGCTATGGCCCGCTACGGCGGCCCGGCGCAGAACGCCGTGTACGCCGACCGCGAAGGGCACATCGGCTACCACGCCGTCGGGCGTATCCCCGTGCGGCGCACCGGCCTGGGCTATTTACCGCTGCCGGGTGATTCCCGTGATTTCGATTGGATCGGCTACGTCCCCTTCGAGCAAATGCCGCAGAACTTTGACCCGCCCGGCGGCGTGCTGGCCACCGCCAACAACCGCGTAGTCCCCCGGGGCTTCCCCATCCACATCACCGACCGCTGGATGAACCCTTCGCGCGTCCACCGGATTAACCTCGCACTGATGGACCTAATCGAAAAAAAATTACTGATAGCGCCAGAAGACATGCTCCGGCTGCAAGGCGACACGGTCTCTTTGCCGAACCTCGCCGTAGCCAAATATCTTCTGGCCGCCGCCGAATCGGTTGACAACCACCCCGCACAACGCCAGCAAGCCTTAAAAGCATTGCTCGGTTGGGACGGCCAAATGGACGCCGGCGCCCTTGCCCCCGTGATTGCCGACATGGCCCGGCGGCGGCTGCTGCGCGACCTGCTCGAACCCAAACTCGGCGAAGACTGGCGCAGCTACAACTGGTGGATGGCCCCGGTCTTCCTGGAAAATGTTCTGCGCAACCGGCCGGCCGGCTGGCTGCCACTCGACCAGCCCGGCTACGATGAATTTCTCCTGGGCTCGTTCGACCGTGCCCTCGAAGACATCCTGAGCCAAACCCGTGCGCCTTCCCTTGACCGCCTGCGCTGGGGCGGCCAGATGACGTTACGGATGACACACCCCGTAGGTGACCGGCTGCCGATTCTCCGCCGCTGGTTTTCCCGTTCCGGGCGCCCGCAGTCCGGCGGACGCTACTCTGTCAAGCAAACCGGACGCGGCTTTGGCCCCTCGGAACGGATGGTGGTTGATTTCGGAAACCTCGATGCCAGCCTGCTCAATACCACTTTAGGACAGTCCGGCCACCTGCTCAGCCCGCACTATGCCGACCAGTTCCGGGCATGGTATGAAGTCGCCGGTCTGGCCAACCCATTCACCGAGGAAGCCGTGGCGCAAGCCACCGTGCATACACTCCACCTTCGCCCGCAGTAGCAACACTCCCAACGGGAGGGTCCGCCCGGCAGCGCTAGGACGGCTGCCCGTACCAGAAAGTCACCGCCCCAATGACCCGGTCTTCCGGCCGCAACACCTGAGAGTCAAATGCCGGGTTGTCAGGAACCAGGACCCACCGTTCCCCGTGACGGTCCAGCCAGCGGCACTGCACCTTGCCACCCGCAAGGCCACCCGCGAGCGCGGCCACGATCTTGCCCTTTAGTTTCCGGGGATCGCCCAGTGACGCATCAACGGCAGCAAGGTAACCCTCCCGCAACTTGGGTTCCATCCCGTCATCGGAAACCCGGATCAGCGTAGTGGTTTCCGGATGGGGCACCCAGGCGCGCGGAAACACGAAAAACTCTTCGACGTCGGCCTCTTCGATCAAACGCGGACGCGCCGCCGCGGCCGGATCCATTAGCAGAGGGAGCATCACAAATCCTGACTTGGGCTTTTCCTGACCACTGCCCCGGATTCGGGGGCCGGAGACAATGCTGATTTCCGGGTACCGGCCGGCCATCCGCAGGTCCAGCAACCGGGCTTCGATTTCCGGCGCCGCCGCCAGCAACTCGTCCTCGGTCAGCCCGGCCCGTTCCCACCAAAACCAGCAGTCCGGAAACCCCGATAGCTTTCCCAGAGCGATACAACTGGCAGCATCAGGCTGCTTACG
>CBDUYQ010000207.1:0-3127 GCA_965371475.1 uncultured bacterium | reverse complement strand
GCGCGGAGGGATTCGAACCCCCGACCTTCTGGTTCGTAGCCAGACGCTCTATCCAGCTGAGCTACGCGCGCCCGAAAAGAAAAGAACTCTAAAGCATTCTAGGGTGACGTACGGGAAATAGTCAACGCATACAGATGAGGATGGGGAGTCTCTATGCGCCGACCGAATCCACCGGCACCCGCTCGGTCAGGGACAGTCCGGCCCGGCGGACCCAGTGAACAACCTCGCTTTCTTTCAGGCGCGAGGCATCGAAACGAATCCGCGCTGTGTTGTTTTTCTCGTCGAGCCAGACACCGAGGATGCCGTAGTGCCCGGTCAGCGCGCCGACGCTTTTGCCTAGTTCCGCGGTGAGCGGCCCGTCGTAACGGTAGAGGATTTCCAGAAAGGTCATGGTTTGATCCCTTCTCCCTGTGGCCATTATACACAGCCGCTTTCTCTCCTGTGTGCCGGCCAAGTGAGTTGCTATACTACCGGTATGAACCCGGAGGGAAACACAGACCCGGCGGAACTCGCCCGCGATCCCGTCTGCGGCATGGCGGTGGATCCGGCTGCGTTTGCCTTTTGCCACGAGCACGAGGGCAAGAGTTATTACTTCTGCTGCGCGCACTGTCTCGAATCGTTTCGCGATAACCCCAAACGGTATCTGGACAAGCGGGACGGAGGATCTGCCCGGATTGAACTCCCCCGGCAGGAGCTGCAGCCTGCCAAGGACCCGGTCTGTGGGATGGACGTGAACCCGGCCACGGCCGCCGCTTCCCTCGGCCACGAGGGTGCGACTTACTATTTTTGCAGTGCGCACTGCCGGCAGAAGTTCGCCGCCGACCCTTCTCGTTACCTGAAGTCTGTTCTCGATCTTGATACTCCGGCAGCGCCCTCTGCGCCCGCGGCTGCCGGCACAGCCTACGTCTGCCCGATGTGCCCGGAGGTGCGCGAGAGCGAACCGGTCCCGTGTCCTTCCTGCGGGATGGCGCTGGAACCGGAAACGCCTTTGCTCCCGACGAAAACGGTTTACACCTGTCCGATGCACCCGGAGGTCGAGCAGGAAGGTCCGGGCACCTGTCCTGAATGCGGGATGGCGCTCGAGCCGCGCACTATAACTTTAGAGGAAGCGCCCAACCCGGAACTGCTCGACATGACCCGCCGCTTCTGGATTTCCGTTGTGCTGACCGCGCCGTTGATGGTGGTGGCCATGGGCGAGATGCTGCCGGGATTTTCCTTCCTGCACCAGTTTTCTCCGCGGGCGTTGGCCTGGTTCCAGTTTGCGCTGGCCACGCCGGTGGTGCTTTGGGCCGGGCGTCCGTTTTTCGAGCGCGGCTGGGCGTCTATCGTCAACCGCGCGCTCAACATGTTTACGCTGATCGCCATCGGAACCGGCACAGCTTACCTCTACAGTCTGGTGGCGGTGATTGCGCCGGGGCTGTTTCCCGCCTCGTTCCGAAGCGCGGAAGGAACCGTGGCGGTCTATTTTGAAGCCGCCGCCGTCATCACCACTCTGGTATTGCTGGGGCAGGTGCTGGAACTCCGCGCTCGCAGCCGGACCTCCAGTGCCATCAAGGCGCTGCTGGGGCTGGCGCCGAAGACGGCGCGGCTGGTGCGCGACGACGGCAGCGAGGTCGATGTCCCGCTCGAGCACGTCGCGCCCGGCGACCGGCTCCGCGTCCGTCCGGGAGAAAAAGTCCCGGTGGACGGCGTGGTGCTCGACGGCAGCAGTTCACTGGACGAGTCGATGATTTCGGGCGAGCCCATTCCGGTGGAGAAAGTACCGGGCGCTACCGTCACCGGCGGCACGGTCAACGGCACCGGCACGTTTCTGATGCGGGCCGAGCGGGTGGGGAGAGAAACTCTGCTGGCCCGAATCGTCCAGATGGTCAGCGAGGCGCAGCGCAGCCGCGCTCCCATCCAGCGGCTGGCCGATGTGGTGGCGGGTTACTTTGTGCCCGCCGTCATTCTGGCCTCGGTAGCGACTTTCATTGCGTGGGCGGTGTTGGGGCCGGAGCCGCGGCTGGCGCTGGCGCTGGTGAACGCCGTGGCGGTGTTAATTATCGCCTGCCCCTGCGCGCTGGGGCTGGCCACGCCGATGTCGATTATGGTGGGCACGGGACGCGGCGCCACCGCTGGGGTGCTGATTAAAAATGCCGAAGCGCTGGAGATTTTGGAAAAAGTTGACACGGTGGTTGTCGATAAGACCGGCACGCTGACCGAAGGCAAGCCGCATCTGGCCTCGGTGGTGATCCACGAGGGGCGCAAGGAGAACGAAATCCTGCAACTGGCGGCCAGCGTTGAACGCGGCAGCGAACATCCGCTGGCGGCAGCCATTCTGGCGGGGGCGAAGAAAAGGGAACTGGAACTGAGCGAGGTAACCGAGTTTGAAGCCAGGATAGGGAAGGGCGTGAAGGGCAAGGTTGAGGGCCACACGGTCCTGCTGGGGACGGTCGCCCTGTTGCAGGAAGAGGTGGTGAATGCCGGTCCGTTGCTGTTGCAGGCCGAAGCGTTGCGGAGCGACGGGCAGACGGTGCTCTTCGTGGCCGTGGACGGCGTACTGGCAGGACTGCTGGGCGTGGCCGACCCGATCAAAGAGTCCACCCCGGAGGCGATTGCCGAGCTCCACCGTGAGGGCATCCGGTTGGTGATGCTCACCGGCGACAACCGCACAACCGCCGAGGCGGTGGCGCGGCGGCTCGGTCTGGACGAAGTCGAAGCCGAAGTGCTGCCCGAGCAGAAGGCCGAAGTCGTCAAGCGGCTGCAAGCGCAGGGCCGGGTGGTGGCCATGGCCGGCGACGGCATCAACGACGCCCCGGCGCTGGCACAGGCGGAGGTCGGCATCGCCATGGGGACGGGGACTGATGTGGCGGTCGAGAGCGCCGGAGTCACGCTGGTGCAGGGCGACCTGCGCGGCATCGCCAAGGCGCGGCGGCTGAGCCGGGCGACGATGAGCAACATCCGGCAGAACCTGTTCTTTGCTTTTGTCTATAACTCGCTGGGCGTTCCGGTGGCGGCCGGGGTGCTCTACCCCTGGTTCGGCTTGTTGCTCAGTCCGATGCTGGCGGCGGCGGCGATGACGTTCAGTTCCGTGTCGGTGATTACCAATGCGCTGCGGCTGCGCAAGTTGGAGTTGTAGCAAAGTTTG
>CBDUYQ010000206.1:0-3142 GCA_965371475.1 uncultured bacterium | reverse complement strand
CGAGCGGCCGGTTCAACCGGAACGGTTCGGAGAGCACCTGAAACTTGTCCGGCCAGGTGAACAGAGGCGTCAAGGCCAGCGGGAGGATTTTCGTGGGGACAATGAATTCCAGCCCGTCCGGCATGGGGACGAGAGAGCCGTCGAGGACTATCCAGGTTTTGCGCTGGTGGTCTTCCGAGCCGATAACGCTGCCTTCTATCCCCAACTTGCGGCAGAAATCAATTGCCTCGCGTTTCTCGGTCAGGAAGGAGTCGGCGCCGGTTTCGATCAGACACCCTTCAAGAGTTTCGGTCCGCAAGGCCCCGCCCAGCCTCGGGGCGGCTTCGAATAAATACTCTTCGACGGGAGCACCGTTGCGGCGGGCATCCGCCAGATGGCAGGCGGCGGAAAGGCCGGAGACACCGCCTCCGACGACAGCGATGCGGCGGGTTTTGCTGGAGTCAGCCATAGCCTTGCGAAGAGTTCGGTTACGAAGCGGCCGTGCCCGCCATTCTCTCTTCCACCAGAGATTGCAGGGCGTCGATTAACAGGGGGCTGTCGTTGAGCGAGTCCGAGCGGGAGAGAGCAACACCCTTTTCCTGCGCGTAACCTTTGAACAAGATGTCGATGTCAAAAAGGATTTCGACGTGGTCGCAAACAAAGCCGATGGGCGCGATGAAGACATGCCGGTGGTCTGATTCCGCCAGCGCGTCAATCACCGATTCCACTTTCGGTCCAATCCAGGTGTCTTGGGTCATGCCCTGGCTCTGGTAGGCCTGCCGCCAGTCTTGCAGGCCGGCAGCTTCTGCTACCAGCTTGGCCGTCTCTTTGACCTCCACATCGTAAGGGTCACCGGCTGCGATGGTCTTCTCCGGGACGCTGTGCGCCGTGAGGATTACCGGAATGCCGCCGCCGGCCTTCTCTTCTTCCCGGGCTAAACTGTCACGGACTTTTTCCGCGAAGGCTGCAATGAGTTTGGGCTGGTCGTGCCAGTTTTCTACAAACTCGAAGTTGATTTGCGCGCCGGAAGCCTCCAGAGCTTCTTCGAGCCCCTTGCGGTAGAGACCCACGCTGGTCTGCGAGTTTTGCGGCGCGAGGCAGATTACCACCAGCCGGTCGATTCCCTCTTCGACAATTTTCGGAACGACATCGGCGATAAAGGGCTTCCAGTTGCGCATGGCGAAATAGACCGGCAGCTTCGTCTGTTTCGCCAGGGCTTTGGCCTGCTTCTCCGTCCAACCCAGCAGAGGCGAGCCACCGCCAATCAGAGCGTAACGGTCGCGGATTTCTTCCACCACCGGTGGCGGCAACGGGCGTCCGCCGCGGATATTGAGCAGGAATTCGTCAACGTCTTCAAGTTTATCGGGCGCGCCGTGGGCCAGCAGCAGAACTCCCCAACGGCCTTCCCGGTTTCTGTCTTCACCCATTTTTCTTCCCAGCCTCCGCCTGACGGGCGGCGTATTCGTGAACGTGCTTGATTAAGGCAATGACGTTATCCACCGGCGTATCGACTATGATGCCGTGCCCGAGGTTGAAAATGTGCCCGGGCCGGCCACCGGCCTGGTCCAGCACGGTTTCAACTCGCAGTTTTAATTCACTCCAGGGAGCGAACAACAACGCCGGGTCGAGGTTGCCCTGGAGGGCAGGCTTGTGGTCCACCGCCGCCCAGGCTTTATCCAGTGGCAGGCGCCAGTCCACACTCAGGACATCCGCCCCGGCTTCCTGCACGGCGGGGAGGTAGCCGGTGGTTCCGGTGGAGAAGCTGATGGCGGGAACTCCCTTCGATTGAATTGCCTTAATCAGCCGAGTGGTGTAAGGCAGCGCGAAGCGGCGGTAGTCCTCTTCCCCGAGCGTGCCGACCCAACTATCGAACAACTGGATGACGGAAGCGCCCGCGGCAATCTGGCTGAAGAGGTAAGGCTCAAGCACATCGCAGATTTTTGTCAGCAGCGCATCCCAAACCTTCGGCTCGCCGTACATCATGCCTTTGGTGTGCAGGTAGTTCCGAGAGCTGCCCCCTTCAATCATGTAACTGGCCAGCGTGAAGGGAGCCCCGGCAAACCCTATGACGGGCAGCTTGCCGCCGAAATGCTCGTCCACTTTCCGGATGGCCTCGCCGACGTAACCCAGCTCGGCGGCGGCCCCTTCCACCCGGAGGTCCTCCACCAACTTGGCGCTGCGGATGGGCTCGCGAAGTTGCGGCCCCTCTCCGGTGGCGAACTCAAGCGACATGCCCATGGGTTCGACCGGCAGCAGCAGGTCGGCAAAGATGATGGCGGCGTCCACGCCGAGAATTTCTGCGGCGGTAATGGTGACTTCGGCGGCCAGGTCCGGGGTTTTGCAGATTTCGAGGATGGAGTGGTCCTTCCGGACCTCCCGGTACTCTTTCATGTACCGGCCCGCCTGCCGCATCAGCCAGACCGGGGTGGTGTCAACCGGCTCGCAGCGGCAAGCCGCCAGAAAACGCGGGGTTTGCTCAGGCATAGAGGAAAAATGTACCACAAAGTCACGCCGGGCTGGCCACCGGGGCCCGAGAGGAACCGAGGTCACTCATGTACTGCTCCCGGAAGGACGATGTGCCTTAAAGAGCCTGAAATCAACGGCAGAAGGCGTCGGCCTGCGGACAATATGGAGACACGAAACTACAGGTGTGCTAAACTTCAAATTTGCACTTATACCAGCGCGCACACGCGGAAAGGCAGGTAAACACAGCCCATGGCAACCAACAGTTTCTCCTGGATGATTGGCGGCCCGCAGGGCAGCGGGATTAACGTCGGCGCCGAAACACTCGCCAAAGCACTCAGCCGGACCGGGTACTACATCTTCGGCAACATCGAATACCACTCCAACATCAAAGGCAAGCACAGCTACTACCGCCTCCGCATTGCCGACCAGCCGGTGTACTCCCACCTGGAACCGGTACACCTGTTGGTGTCTTTGGACGAGGAAACTCTGGTGGGTGACCTCTACCACCCCTACCCTTTCCACGGCGGCCACCTGCACGAAATTGCAGAGGGCGGCGGCGTCCTCTACGACGCCGGCCTCGAAGGCTTTGAAGAGCGGCTCAAAGGACGCGATGTAAAGCTCTTCCCCATCGACTACGCCGCAGCCGTGGAGCAAGCCCTGGCAGAAGTCGGCAAAGGCGGCCAGGCGCACGAGTACC
>CBDUYQ010000205.1:0-3150 GCA_965371475.1 uncultured bacterium | reverse complement strand
CGTCATTCAGCATCACCTGGCACAACAGACAAGCACCTCATTCCCGGAGGGAAAGGAAGGGGTAACTTGCTGTTTAGCCGCAGGATGAGATTCTTCGACTTCGCTCGCCTTGGCCCGTTGGGCTTCGGCGCGCTCCGCCTGCCTACCGCAGGCAGGCTACGGCGCGCAGGCAATCCCTTGCCGAAAGACTCACCGCAGAGGCCAGCCTGCGGCAGGCAGGCGCAGAGAACGCAGAGAAAAAAACGGCAAGGCGCCCTACGACTGCGCTCAGGACAGGCAGGGCAGGCAGAATGACAAGAGGGGGTGCGGGTGCTGAGCACCGCTTCCGGACGGGGCGGGATGATTTCTGCTGTGGGTTGACCACCGGCCACTGACCACCGGGTTTATTGGGAGCCCCGGTGGCTGGTTTTGGCGTAGTAGCCGGGGCGGTGGCGGGCTTCGAGCTTCTTGCGGCCGCGTTGTTTGCGGATTTTGATTTCGACCCGGCGGTAGCGGCCGTCGCGGGCGCGGTTGGCGGGTTTGTAGGCGAGGACGTACTGGCTGCGGACGTCTTCGGCAATCTGGCGGCCCAGCGCGATGACTTCGTTCAGTGTTTGGGGGAAGTAAGCCATTCCGCCGGTGGCGGCGGAGAGTTTGCGGACTTCCCGTTTGGCGCGGCGGCATTCGCGTTTTTCGTCGTCGCCGGAACAAGGGAGGACAACAAAGTAAAGGCTGGCTTCCGCTTCCCGGGCCTCTTCGTAGAGGGTTTCAAAGGTGGAATAGCTGGAGTTATCCACCCCGTCGCTGATGGTCAGCAGGACTTTTTTCTGGCGGGTGCCGCCGCGGATGTGGTTCATGGAGGCGCGCAGGGCGTCGTAGATGGCGGTCTGGCCGCGGGTGTTGGTGCGGTCGAGCGCGGTGCGGACCTCCTCGGTGCTGGTGGTGAAGTCTTTGCCTTCGAGGTCGAGGTAGTAGTCGGAGTTGAAGTTCACCACAAAGAACTCGTCTTCCTGGTTGAAAACCTCCACGAAGGAGAGCGCGGCGGCCATCATCTTCTCGCGCTTGTGGGCCATGGAGGCGCTGTTATCGAGCACCAGGCCGACGGTAACCGGCACGGCCTCTTTGCGGAACAGGGAGAGAGACTGCTGGACGCCGTCTTCGCGGACTTCGAAATCCTTTTTGAGCAGGTCGAGAACAAAGTGCCCCTCTTTGTCCACTACGGCGGTGTGAATGACCACCAGGTCAACTTCCCGGCGTATCTGGGACCAGGCGGCCATGCCGGAAAGCATCGCGCCCAGGGCCAGCAGGGCGGCGGCGCGGAGAACGAATGGGTTACTGTGCGGGCGCATAGTATCCCGTCCGGTTATATACGTTCAGGCGGGGCAGTCCCCGCGGGGCATTGATTTTGACCTTGATTTTGCGCCAGCCCCCGTCGCGGGCGATGTTGGTGGGGCGGTAGCCGAGGACGTACTGGTTGCGCAGCTCCAAACTGATTTTGGCAGCCACGTCAGGGAGTTCGCTGACGTTGTGGAGTTCGATGGGGAACATGCGGCCACCGGTCATCTGGGAAAGGTCGCGGAGCAGCGCCGGCCCGTGCATCAGTTCGGATTGTTCCCGCTGGGTGACGGGGTCGAAGATGCCGATGGCGTAGATCTGGACGTCGCTTTCGCGCACGGCGGCTTTGATGTCGCGGACGCTGTAGCGGCTGCGGTTGTCGCCGCCATCAGAGATAATCAGCAGGGCCTTGCGGGGGTTGTTGGCCTTGGTCATCTTATCGATGGCGAGGTAGAGGGCGTCGTAGAGCGACGTGCGGCCAGACGGCCGGGCGAACAGCAGGCGGTTCTGCACCTCTCCGATGGCATTGGTGAAGCCGGTGAGCATCTCGGGGCTGTCGGCGAAGGTGATGACAAAGAATTCGTCCTGGGGGTTGGCGGTTTTCAGGAATTCCACCGCCGCCTGCGAGGCGCGGGGGAACTTGCCGGAATCACCCATGCTGCCGCTGACGTCAAAGACAATGCCCAGAGAGATGGGCATGTCTTCGCGGGAGAAATACTGGATAGTCTGGCCGATTTTGTCTTCCTGCACTTCAAAGTGCTCCCGGCCCAAGCCGGTGACGAAGCGATTGTATGGGTCGGTCACCGTAACATTGACCAGCACCAAGTTGACGTCGAGCCGCAACCGCCCACCGGACAAATCCGATGGAGGCGGCAGGGGAGGATTCTGGCCCGCGAGGGGTGTGACTGCCAAGCCGAAGCCCCATAGCAGCAGGCAACCAGCGGCCCAGGCAATAGATTTCCGTACCATTTTCTTTGTTCCGCCCCTGAAAAGTCCCCAACCCATTCTAGCAAATGGGCCGGGGCCGTGCTAGACTCCATTTTTTAGCTCGGCTAACGAGTCCAATTCCTGTATGCAATTTTATTAGACGGTCCCATGCCCAACATTGTTGCAGGTATTCCTGCCCGCTATAGTTCGACGCGATTTCCCGGCAAACCGTTGGCTCTGCTGGGCGGAAAACCCATAATTGAGCACGTTTACCGCCGGGCGGCGGCGGCGCCCTACGTCGATGAGGTGATTGTGGCCACCGACGATGAGCGCATAGCGGAGGCGGTCAGGGCCTTCGGCGGGGAAGTCCGAATGACCAGCCCCGAACACCCATCGGGGAGCGACCGGCTGGCGGAGATGTTCGAGGCGGTGGACTGCAAGCTGGTGGTGAACCTGCAAGGGGACGAGCCGCTGATGGAGCCGGAAACCATCGGGCTGGCTATCGAGGCATTTTTCAGCGGCGAGCACACCTTTGTTTCCACGGCGATGACGCGCATCCGCGACCGCCAGACGCTGCTCGACCCCAACGCGGTCAAGGTGACGGTCGATAGGGAAGGTTACGCCGTCCACTTTACCCGCCAGCCGGAGCCGCCGGTGGCCCCCGGTCAGGACGTGGACTTGGAGGCCACGCCCTACTTCAAACACCTGGGGCTGTATGTCTATCCGCGGTCGTTCCTGCTCGACTTCCACAAGATTCCCCCCTCGGTGCGCGAGGAGGCCAACCACCTGGAGCAGTTCCGCATGATCGACAACGGCTTCGACATCAAAGTGGCCGAGTCGCCCCACGACTCCCCCGGCATCGACACCCCCGAAGACCTCCAACGCGCCCAAGCCCTGCTCAGCGCCGCA
>CBDUYQ010000204.1:0-3180 GCA_965371475.1 uncultured bacterium | reverse complement strand
ACAAAAAAAACCCGTCACCGGGGGGCGACGGGTTTTTTGCAAAGTGGGAAACGATTAGTTCATTAGGACCGCATGCCGAAGCTCGGCGCACTTCAAGCAGTACCGGGCCCAGGGCAGGGCCTGCAGACGACGGGCAGAGATGTTTTCTCCACAGCCGTCACACTCCCCAAAGGAGCCATCCTCGACCCGCTTGAGGGCGGATTCGACTTCCGTCAGCAACTGCTGCTGGCGCTGGATGGTTCCCACAGCCAGGTCCTCCAGCAAAGTCTGGCTGGCCAGACCCCACTGGTCGTCCGGCACGCGCTCGCTGACCATATCGTCGCGCGAGCCGCGCAACTGGCTCTGGATCTCGTTACGCTTGGCGCGCAGACCCCGCTCATAATTCGCGGTCTTGGATGCACGCTTTGTTGCTACTGCCATGATTTTCGCTACTCCTTGCAATTAATTCCACCTGCTATGGATGCAATTCCGATGCCGAAGGTTGCAAAAGTTCGCAGGAAAATGGAACCTTCTTATTTTCAACAAGTTGTCAGTTGATGTCCGAAAAACTGCTAAGGAACCACCTGTCAACTACTGAACTACTGCTCAAGGGAAGTAAGTGCAGCAGGAGGAAGAGGTTACACTAGAGAGTGCCCGCCGTCAACTACAAAAATCTGTCCGGTAATATAATCTGCGGAAGTGCATAAAAACAAAGCAGTTGCAGCGATGTCGTCTCCCCGCCCGGTTCGACCCAAAGGGGCTCTAAGGGTATATTTTTCATCAATTTCGCTGTCCTCAAACTCTATCGTCCCCGGGGAAATCGCGTTTACGCGCACTTCAGGGGCCAGAGCCCTTGCCAGCAGCTTGGTGAGGTGAATCAAACCTGCTTTGGAGACCCCGTAGGGGATGTAGGAGGGCCATACCTTAACCCCGCCCATGGAAGCCATATTGATGATGGTTCCCCGCCCGCGCTCCTTCATTCCCACCGCTACTGCCTGAGCCAAAAAGAACTGAGCCTTGAGGTTGGTGTCGAGGAAACGGTTCCAGTCTTTTTCGGTGATTTTGTCCCAGTGGATGGGCTCGAATATGGCGGCGTTATTGATGAGGATGTCTATGGCCCCAAGTTTCTCTCCCGCTTCGGCGGTCAACGGCCGGAGGGAATCCACCTTACTCAGATCCGCCTGCAAGGCAACGGCTTCGACGCCGGCTTTGTGGAGACAACCAACCACCTCGCCGGCTTCGACGTTGGAAGTTTTGTAATGCACCGCCACGCTGGCTCCGGCATCACCCAGCGCCAGTGCAATGCTGCGCCCGATGCGGCGTGCCCCGCCCGTTACCAAGGCTACCTGGCCAGCCAAAGGTTTATCTTTCACCAACTGCTTCTCCCGTGGAACTCTCCGGCACGTTACCACGCTCTTCTTCGGTAAGCAAAACCTGCCCGTTTTGCGCTACACTGTTCACTGTTCACTACTGGTCGTTCCCATGGCAAAGAGCAAGAAAACTCCTGCGCTTGACCTGCTGGCGGTGATGGCGCATCCCGATGACGCCGAGTTGACCTGTGGCGGTGCACTGATACGTGCGGTCAAACAGGGCTACCGCGCCGGCATACTCGACCTGACCCGGGGGGAGATGGGAACGCGCGGAACGCCGGAATTACGCGCCCAAGAGGCCGCCGCCGCCGGCAAAGCGCTCGGCATCCACCACCGGGAAGCCCTGGAATTGCCCGACTCCCGCCTGGAACCGAAACTCGAATACAAACTCGCCGTGGCCGCGCGCATCCGGGCGCTCCGGCCCCGCACCGTAATCCTGCCCTACTGGGAGGCGCGCCACCCCGACCATTACACCGCCTGCCAGATCGGGTACGAGGCCTGCTTCCTTGCTGGTCTGGCCAAAGCGGATTTACCCGGCAAGCCCTACCGGCCCAACAAAATCGTCCACGCTACTTTGTTTGATTCGGGGTTCGGCTCGGGGTTAAATGCTGCCCCCAGTTTCATTGTGGACATTACACCCTACTTCAAACAGCGGATGCGGGCTGTGGCCTGCTTCCGGTCGCAACTTGAGGGCCCAAAGCGTCAGCGCGGAGTTTATATCCCTCTGACTGGCCTGGAGAAAGAGATGGCTACCCGGTGCGCCTACTTCGGGCAGTTGATTGGAGTGGAATACGGCGAACCCTTTGCCGTCCGCGACCCGTTGCAGGTGGACGACATCGTAAAGCTCGGAGGCCGCCCGTTCTAGGTGTTGCTGGTGTTTTCTTCCTGGGTATAGATATAGCCCGACAGGGAAACCCCGTTGGCGACCTTCTTGATAGTAATGCGGACGCTGGGGCTCTCTTCGTCCCCCACTTTGCGCATGACGGCAAAACTGGAAAAGACCTCTTTGCCCACACGGGTCACCAAAAAATCCTCGCCCGTTCCTTCCTTGCGCCAAACCTGGCCCAAAAGCACTCTCTGCGGCATACCATTACCCCTATCTGGCTGTAGAGACACACTTTAGCCCCTGCCGATTCTCTCGTCAACCCCGCCACGGAGAGGAAACGATTTTGCCGATAGCACCATCTAACTAAACGGGGCAAGAATACCGAGAGAATGCTTGAGCCCCCACCGGCTTGGTGCTAGGATAAGGGCCAAGTCGCGGAGTTTTAGGAGGAGCGATGAAGCACACCGCACGCCATTTCTGGGCTCTCTTGCTGACCGTACTGCTGGTGGTCCCCACCCTCACGCTGGCAGACGACGGCAGCCAAAAGAAGAAAAAACTGAAGGACAAGGAAGACGTCAGCAAGATCGGCCAGCGCGACGTGGACGGCAAGATCAACCTGGTTTCCCTCGAAAAAGAAATTGCCATGGGCAAGCAGTACGCCCAGCAGATTGAGCAGTCCGCCCGAATGGTGGAAGACGCCACGGTAAACGAGTATGTTGACCGCTTGGCGCAAAACCTCGTCCGCCACTCTGACGCCAAGGTTCCTTTCACCGTGCGGGTGATTGACTCCGACGCCATCAACGCCTTTGCCCTCCCCGGCGGTTTCTTCTACATCAACACCGGGCTCATCCTGGCAGCCGACGAAGAAGCCGAACTGGCCGGCGTAATGGCGCACGAAATTGCCCACGTCACCGCCCGGCACTCCACCCGGCAAATGACGAAAGCCCAGATTATCCAATGGGCGATGATCCCGCTGCTCATCTTCGGCCCCGGCGGCTGGGCCGG
>CBDUYQ010000203.1:0-3195 GCA_965371475.1 uncultured bacterium | reverse complement strand
CGGTAGAGCTGCTCGGCCAGCACCACGCGCGCCAGTTCGTGCGGCAGGGTCATTTTGGAGAGCGAGAGCAATTCCGTCGCCGCATTTTTCGTCTTTTCCGGAAAGCCCTCCGCGCCGCCCAACAGAAAAACCAGCTCCTGCTTCCCGCTGTTCAACTGTTTCTGAAGCCAGGCGGCAAACTCCTTCGAGGTAAAACTTTTGCCCGCGGCATCCAGCAGCACGGCCGCAACGCCCCGGCCGCCTTTCCCGCGCGCCTCTTCCAAAACCTCCGGCCCGGCGTGCGTGGACTTCTTTTCCACCACTTCAATGGGATTGAAGTGGCGAATGCGCACGACGTAGTCCTCAATCAAAGCACGGGACTCCGCCCCGCGCGTCTTGCCCAGAAACACCAACCGCAACTTCACTTGCCGCTCCTTCGGTCCGGGACCGCCTCTTCGGTTAGCTCAACCCGCCGGGCGTTGCGCCACAACCGTTCCAAATCATAAAACCCGCGCGCCTTCTCCTGAAAGATGTGGACGACGAAATCCAGGTAGTCGAGCAGCACCCACTCGCCCTGCCCGGCCCCTTCCATCCCGGCAGGCATCCGTCCGCACTCTTTCAGCTTTATTTCCACCTCGTCTGCGATAGCCTGCGACTGCGGCCGGGAGTAGGACGTACAAAGCATAAAGTAATCCGTAAACGAAGCCGCCTCCCGCATGTCGAGCAGCACGACGTCGTCGGCCTTTTTGGCTCGCACTGCCTCCACGGCCTGCAGGATGTGCCGGGGCAGGGTCTCCTTGCTCATCTAGTTCCGCTTCCGCTCCTGCCGGGCACCGCTGCGGTACAACCCGGTCTCTTCGATGTACTCTGCCACCGCCGCGGGAACCTGCTTCTTCCACCGTGATTGCCCCGCCCGGACCAGGCGGCGAACCTCACTCGAAGAAACCTCGGCGTTCAACCCGCGCAGCAGGTGGACCGTTCCCTGTGGCGGCGGGACAATGCTCTGGGCCTCCGCCAGCGTAAAGCCCGGCCGGGCCGCCACGATAAATTCGCACATCTTCGCCAGCCGGGGAAAACCTTTCCACGACGGCAGCGTCAGGAACTGGTCCGCCCCCAGCAGAAAAAACAGTTTTGCCTTCCGCCCCGTTTGCCGCCGCACCCTCGCTACCGTCTCCACCGAATAGCACCGTTTGCGCCCGGTCAGGTCCGCTCCCGCTTCGAGAAGCGAGGGGACGAAGCCCCTCTCCCCGGCACAGGCCAGCGCGGCCAGCGCGTACCGGTGGAGGAAGGGGCTGATGCCCCGTCCGCTCTTGTGCGGCGGCACGCCCGAAGGGATGAAAAGGATGGAATCAAGCCGGTGACGCCGCAGGGCGGCGCGCGCCAGCCGGAGGTGTCCGTTGTGGATGGGATCGAACGTCCCGCCGAAGAGCCCGACCCTGCGCCCGCGGCTCACGGCTGCGCCCGCCCAGCCGGTTCCGCCGGTTTCAGCGTTCTCAACTGTTCAGCAATCAACCGCCGCAACTCGGTCAGCCCGTCACCGGAAACGGCGGAAATGGAATGGAAGAGAAAACCTTTGGCTTCCGCCTCGGCACGCAACGCTTCGACCCGCTCCGGTTCCTGTGCTGCATCCATCTTATTGGCCACAACCAACGCAGGCTTTTGCACCAGCTCGGCGCTGAAATTTTCCAATTCAGTCCGGATTGCCCCCAGCGCCGCCGACGGTTCTCTCTCCGGGTCGGTCACATCCACCAGGTGCAGCAGCAGCCGGGTGCGCTCGATGTGCCGCAGAAAACGGATCCCCAGCCCCTTGCCTTCGTGCGCGCCTTCAATCAGACCGGGAATGTCGGCCATGACAAAGCTGCTCTCATCCGCCTGGACAACGCCGAGGCAGGGCTCCAGGGTGGTGAAGGGGTAGTCGGCTATCTTCGGGTGCGCCGCCGACAGCCGCGAAATCAAAGTTGACTTGCCCGCATTCGGAAAACCTACCAGCCCGACATCGGCCAGCAGTTTTAACTCCAGCCGCAGTGAACGCTCCTCACCCGGCATCCCCGGCTGCGCCCGCCGCGGCGCCTGGTGGGTGGACGTGGCAAAGTGCTGGTTTCCCCGTCCGCCCTGCCCGCCGTGGGCGATGACAAGTTCCTGCCACGGCTCGGTCAGGTCGAAGAGCTGCTCTTCAGACTCCTGGTCATACACCACCGTCCCGATCGGCACTTCCAATATACTGTTCTCCCCGGCAGCGCCCGACTTATTCGAACCTTCGCCGCCGCGTCCGCGCTCGGCCTTGAACTCGCGCCGGTAACGGTACGCCAGCACCGTATTGACGTGCGGGTTGGCTTTCAGAATTATGTCGCCCCCGTAGCCGCCGTCGCCGCCCGAGGGGCCGCCCTTGGGGACGAACTTTTCCCGCCGGAAGGCGATGCAACCCGCACCGCCGTCGCCCGCCTTGACCTGAATTTTTACCTCGTCAATAAACATGGCATTTCACGCAGCAGGCAAACTTGCGGCCTCTGCCGAAAACTCTTCTAAGGATAAAGAATAGCGGAAGCGGAGGGAGGAACAAAGCCTTCTGCGGTTTTCCGCCGGAAAAACGGAGGTTACTCGCTGGAGGCTTCCGGCACAACCGTAACGTAGCGGCCCAGCCGGCCTTTGTTCTTGAAGGCCACCACGCCGTTGGTCAGGGCGAACAGGGTGTCGTCCTTGCCGCGGCCCACGTTGGCCCCGGGCTTGAGCGGTGTGCCGCGCTGCCGGACGAGAATCGACCCGGCGTGGACCCACTGGCCGTCGAAGCGCTTCACCCCGAGGTGCTGCGGGTTCGAGTCGCGACCGTTGCTGCTGCTGCCTTGTCCTTTTTTGTGCGCCATGGCGTGTTCCTAGGAAGCCGAAATCTTGTTGATTTTCACCTTGGTGAAATGCTGCCGGTGACCGCGGTGGATCTGGTACTGGCTGTTCTTTTTGAACTTGAAGACATGGATTTTGGGGGCTCTGCCGTTCTCGATGATCTCGCCCTCGACCTTGGCCTTGGCCACCGTAGGGGAACCCAGCTTCAGGGCGCCGCCTTTGCCGCTCACCGCCAGCACCTCGCTGAAAGTGACCTTGCCGCCTGTTTTGCCCTCGATCTTCTCTACTGAGACCACCTCGCCCTCAGCCACGCGGTACTGCTTTCCACCGGTTTTGATTACGGCATACATGTCAGGAAATTCTCCCCTTGCCAAACAA
>CBDUYQ010000202.1:0-3212 GCA_965371475.1 uncultured bacterium | reverse complement strand
CGGTCTTCGCGGATGAGAGACGCAAGGGCGCGGCGGGGTTCGAGCGCGGCGGGGTCGAGTTCGGCGGCCCGGGCGTACTCCGTTAGTGCGCCCGCCGTATTGCCGGATGACTCCAGCGCCATAGCGTAATAGTGCCGGGCCGGGTAATGGCCGGGTTCGAGTTCGGTAGCTTGCCGGAACTCTTCAGCGGCCTCCAACGGTTTCTTCTGTTGTGCCAGCAGCACGCCGAGATTGAAGCGCGCCTCAAACATGGCGGGTTCGAGCTCCAGCAGTTCGCGGTAGAGTTCGATAGCGTCGCTTGGCCGTTCCAACCGGCTGTAGCAGAAGGCAAGCTGGAACAGGGCTTCGCGGTGGCCGGCTTGGGCGAAAAGGAAGTCTTCGAGAGCCTTGGCGGCGGCGGCGTAATCTTGCTTGTCCAGCGCTTCCAAGATTGTGGCGGGGATGGTGGGGGGCAGCAAGGCCTCCTGGGGTTTGGGTGTTTGCTGACGGGAGGTTTCCGCTTGCGGGAGACTCCAAAGAGGAGTGACTGCAAAGAAACCCACCAGGAGGAGCAGCGCACACACCGGCCAGCCGCTGGGGAAGGCCCGCATTGAGTGTTGTAGGTTCATGGGTTGCACGGGTCAGTCCGTCTGCTTTTTCTTCCGTTTCCGCTTCTTAGGTTTGGTCCCGTTGTGGTTGCTGAGCACCGGGGCAAGGAACGAACCGGTGTAGGAGTCCGCCGACTTGGCGATAGTTTCCGGCGGACCGGCGCAGACCAGCGCGCCGCCCTCTTCGCCGCCTTCGGGCCCCAAGTCGATGACCCAGTCGGCGGTCTTGATAACATCCAAATTGTGTTCAATCAGCAGCACAGTGGCTCCGGCGTCAATCAGCTTGCGGAAGGCCGCCAGTAACTTTTGGATGTCGTCGAAGTGCAATCCGGTTGTCGGCTCGTCGAAAATATAGAGGGTGCGCGCGCGGCGTTCTTCATCGGCGCCGGCTTCGCGGGCGAGGTGGGAGGCGAGCTTGACGCGCTGGGCCTCGCCGCCGGAAAGCGTGGTGGCCGACTGCCCCAGCCGCAGGTACCCCAGGCCAACGTCGTCGAGCACACGAAGTTTTTCTACTACTTTCGGGACGGCGGAGAAGAAGGCGATGGCTTCGCGGACGGTGAGTTGCAGCACCGCGTGAATGTTTTTGTCCTTGTAGAGAACTTCCAGGACGCTGTTCTTGTAGCGCATACCCTGGCAGTCGTCGCAGACGAGTTCCACGTCGGCGAGGAACTGCATCTCGACGGTGACGGTGCCGTCGCCCTGGCAGGTTTCGCACCGTCCACCGGGGATGTTGAAGCTGAAGTGGCCGGGGCCGAAGCCGCGCTTTTTGGCGTCCGGGGTGCGGGCGAACTGCGCGCGGATGAGGTCGAAGGTCTTGCTGTAGGTGACGGGATTGGAGCGGGGGGTGCGGCCGATGGGGGTCTGGTCCACCATCACAACATCCTGCACCTTGTCTGCGCCTGCGATGACGGAGCAGTTGACTACGATCCCGGCGTCTCCTTTGCGGCGGGCCTCAAACGTCCGGGCGATCACGTCATGCACCAGCGACGATTTGCCGGAGCCGGAAACGCCCGTCACCGCCACCATGACGCCGAGGGGAATTTCAATGTCGAGCGCCTGCAAATTGTTGGCCGTGCAGTTTTTGATCTTGAGCCAGTCGGAGGAAGGACGGCGGCGGGTGGAGGGCAGCGGTACGCGCAGTTCGCCGCTCAGGTAGCGTCCGGTGAGGGAGTCCTTACTGGCGGTAATTTCCTTTTGCGGTCCGGCAAAGATTACCTGGCCGCCGTGCTCGCCGGCCCCGGGTCCGAGGTCGATGACGTGGTCGGCGGCGCGGATGATTTCCGGGTCGTGCTCGACCACCAGGATGGTGTTGCCGAGGTCGCGCAGGGAATGAAGGATCTGAATCAGGCGGTTGGTGTCGCGCGGGTGCAGGCCGATGGAGGGTTCGTCAAGCACATAGAGCGAACCCACCAGCTGCGAGCCGAGCGAAGTAGCGAGCTGGATGCGCTGGGCTTCGCCGCCGGAAAGCGTGGAGGTCAGGCGGTCAAGGGTGAGGTAGCGCAGACCGACCTCATCGAGGAAGCGCAGGCGGCTGCGGAGTTCTTCCAGAATTTTTTCCGCGACGGTTGTTTGCGCGGGGGTGAGTGGCAACTCGTCGAAGAATTTGCGGGCTTGGACAATGTCAAGTGCGGAAATTTCGGCGAGGTCCCGCCCGGCAATTTTTACCGCGCGGGCTTCCGGGCGCAGGCGGCCGCCGTCGCATTCGGGACAGGTGGAGTAGCCCCGGTAGCGGCTGAGGAAAACCCGGATGTAGAGCTTGTATTTCTTGCGCTCGAGCCGGTCGAAGAAGCCGCGGATGCCGGGGAACTCGCCGTCGCCGTGCAGGATGCGCTTGCGTTCCTTTTGTTTCAAACGCCGCCAGGGTTTGTTGGAGTCAATGTTGGCGCGGCGGCAGAACTCCTTCAGGTCGTCCTGCAGATGGCGGTAACGGGGCTTGGTCCAAGGCTCCACGGCGTCCTCGCCGAGGGGGCAGGACTTATCCGGGATGATGCGGTCGAAGTCGAAGTCCATGGTGTTGCCGAAGCCCTGGCAGCGCGGGCAGGCGCCGTAGGGGCTGTTGAAGCTGAAGAGAATGGGTTCGGGTTCGGCGTAGAGCCGGCCGCAGTGGCGGCACTCGAACTTTTCGCTGAAGCGGAGCCACCTGTTATGGTCATCGGCATTGTCATCGGCGCCGGCTTCCGATTCGGGGAAGTCGAAGAAGACTTCGCCGTCGCCTTCGCGGTAGCAGAGTTCGATGGCGTCCACCAGGCGGCTGCGGGCATCCGGGGCAATGGTCATGCGGTCCACCAGAAGATAGACGGGACGGGAGAAGTCGAGGTCGAGGATGGATTCCGGTGTGGAGAACTCGAAGACCTGTTCGTCCTGAAAGAGGCGGTTGAAGCCGCGCTTGCGCAGGTCTGCGAGTGTGGCTTTCAAAGTTTCCTGCCGGGCTTTTTTGCTCTGCTTGCGGTGTTCTTGGGGTTCCGCGTGCCGGGGGAGCCGGAACAGAACGTGGAAGCGGCTGCCTGCCGGGCGGGTGAGGACCTGCGCGGCCACCTGGTCCACGGTGTCCTTTTCCACTTTGGCGCCGCACTGGAGGCAGAAGGTCTCGCCGATGCGGGCGTAGAGCAGGCGGAGGTAGTCGTG
>CBDUYQ010000201.1:0-3234 GCA_965371475.1 uncultured bacterium | reverse complement strand
ACATGGTCAGAAGTATCAGTATCGCCAGAAGCACTCTGTGGCGCAATCGGATGAGTTGGTTCAGGCAGCCGGTGAGAGAGATATCGTCCGGAAGAAACTGCCGGGGTCTCTGTGGTCGCCGCTTGAGGGAATACAAGGTCTCGACTATTATTGAGCCGGTTGTTGCGCCGGATGGGCAAACGACCTTGTATCAGGGGAGAAGCCAGAAGTGGCCATGCGTCAACTTTTCACCGGCAATCAGATGGTAGTCGAAGGTGCATTGCAGGCCGGCTGCCGTTTCTTTGCCGGGTATCCCATCACACCGGCCTCGCAAATATATGAGGTGATGATGCGCCGCCTTCCGCCCGCTGGTGGCGTTGCTCTCTCCGCCCCGGACGAAATTTCCTCACTATGTTATTGCGTGGGGGCCAGTTTGCGCGGGCTCAAGGCGATGACGGCCACGTCGGGCCCCGGCTGGGCCTTGATGGTCGAGACCCTGCAATACGCCTTGATGACTGAAACCCCGGTGGTAATCGCGCTGGTACAGCGGTTAGGGCCGAGCACGGGAGGGGCTACGCAAGGGGCGCAGGGCGATATTTTGTTTTCCGAGTTCGCCGTCTCCGGCGGTTACACTGTGCCGGTGTTCTCCCCCAGCACCGCCACCGAGTGTTATGAACTGACCGTGCAGGCCTTTAACTGGGCCGAGCGTTTGCGCACACCGGTTGTTTTGCTCTCGGACAAGGAAGTTGCCATGACCAGCGAAGTGGTGGAGACGGACTCGCTACGGGCTCCCGACGCTATCGGACGAAAACTGTTCGAAGGCAACGGGGATTTCCGGCCGCACGGGTTCTCCCGCCCCGAGGAGGTCCCGGCGTTCACCTCCGTGGGGGGGGATGTAAAGGCGACGGTAACGGGTTCCGCGCACGACCAGCAGGGGCGGCTCAAGAAAAACGACCCGGAGGTGTTGGAGGTCCTGCGGCACCTGCAGAAAAAGATTGAAGCTCGCGCCGATGATATGGCTCTGGTGCGGGCCGACCTCGAAACCGGGGCGAATTCGCTGCTCCTCAGTTTCGGGGTAACGGCACGGGCCGCCCGGCAGGCGGTGAGACTGTTGCGCAGCGAGGGGATCCGGGTTTCGTTTCTCCAATTGCAAACTTTGTTCCCGGTTCCGGTAAAAGAACTGGCGCGCGCGCTGGAGGGGATCGAAACCGTCTACGTCGCCGAAGAGAATCTTACCGGGCAGTACCGTTCTGTCCTGACCCCATATCTGGACGGACGGCAGGCGCTGGGCATCAATAAAATCGGCGGGACAATTTCCCCGGCGGAAATTGCAGGTGCCGTTCGCAACCGAACTGCCCTGGTGGCGTAATGGCGACGACGGACACAAAGTATCTGGCGGCGGACACGAAGCTGCCCTATTGCCGGGGCTGCGGGCATTCTCTGGTAATTCGGCACCTGAGCGGGGCGTTGGAACAGATGGATATGTCGCCGCGTTCCGTCGTGCTCACTACCGATATCGGATGTGTGGGCCTGCCCGATTCTTTGTTTCCTTATTTGCACACCGTCCACACTACCCACGGCCGTTCGACCGCCTTTGCCACCGGCATGGCGCTGGCTGAGGCGGTGGTGGAGGAGCCGGGCCTCAAGCCGGTGGTGTTAATCGGAGATGGCGGGGCGATGATCGGGTTACTGCACCTGGTGCATGCCGCGCAGTTGAATGCGGATGTCACCGTCTTGTTGCACAACAACTATCTTTTCGGCATGACCGGCGGGCAACATTCGGCTATGACCCCGCTGGATTTCGTAACCACGACCACACCGGCCGGGAACTTTACGCCTCCGCTGGATTTCCTCTCCCTGTTGCAGACTGCGCACGCAGGCTACCGGGCAAGAAAGTTCGCTACCGACCGGGACCTCGGCGCCGTCATAGCCGACGCCATCGCCCATCCCGGTTTCTCCGTAGTGGAAGTGCTCGAGTTGTGCCCCGCCTACGCCGGTAAGAAGAACCAACTGACCGGCCGCCGGTTGAAGGAATTGACCGAACGGCAGGGTTTGGCGGTGGGGAAGCTGGAGGCAGACTCCGAGCGGCCTGACTTCAAACAGCTCTATACGAATCAGGAGACGTTTCGTTCCGGGACCCGCAGCAGCTTCAAAGGGACCGAGGTTGTTGCCGAAGCCGATCTCCAGGGCGAGTTGAGAATCGTTATGGCTGGTAGTGCCGGTGAGCGTGTGCAGTCCGCCGCCAGGCTGCTGTGTCAGGCCGGGCTCTCTGCCGGACTTTACGCCACCCAGAAGAACGACTACCCGGTGACCATCGGAACAGGCTTCTCCCTGTCGGAAGTTTGCCTGAGCCCGAACCCGATTGAGTACACCGGCATGGAGAGTCCCGACGTTGTGATTGTTGCCAGCGAAGACGGCTGGGCACAACTCCAGGGCAGGGGGCATTTCGCCGGCTGCCGCCCGGAAACTCTGTTGATTCTCGACGAAACATT
The DNA here is from genome assembly GCA_965371475.1 of uncultured bacterium. Taxonomy (GTDB): domain Bacteria; phylum Acidobacteriota; class Terriglobia; order Acidiferrales; family 2-02-FULL-67-57; genus CBDUYQ01. The sequence continues at coordinate 763 of CBDUYQ010000201.1, read as the reverse complement.
GGCTACCCCGGTCGCCGCAGGAAGGGTTATCCGTTTGCCCCTTCGTCAGGAGGCCGGACCGAACCGGGCGGCTTTAGCCGCGATCGCTGTCTGGCTGAACGAATCGAGCCGTTTGCCCGCCAAAGCCTGGGAGGCTGCCGTAGCCGGACTTCCCAAAGCCCATCAAGGGGATGCGCAAAAAGCCTGGGAGATTGGAATGTCTCTCGCAGAGAGCGTCACCCGGTAGGTTCGGATCCCTCTCCAAAAAAACGGGGCTTCTCTCCCCGAGGGAAGAAAAGCCCACAACTTCGAGCGAACCTGCTTCTAATTCTTCTGTTGCTGCCGTTGCCATCTCCTCTGAGTGGCTTTTTGGGGTTGTATGGAAACATACAGTCATGGATGGGAGGGGGGTGCATTCTTCCCGGTTTCTGGGGTAAACTGGGACTTGATTTTCCCCCAGAGATTCACCTCCCACGGAGAGGACTGTGGCCAGAAAATACCGGCAACCCGGTTACCAGGATTACGAGAAGGAAGACCGCGAGCGCAAGTCCGCCCAGCCCCGGCCCCCAAGGCAGGACCATGATGGGCCGCGCACACCGCGGATGACCGGCTCCAAGGTCGTCGCCCGCTGCTTTAACTGCGGCACGGTGTTGCCCGCCCTGAGCAAAGAGCTGGGCGAGTGCGGCAAGTGCAACTCCGCCCTGCGCTGCTGCAAAATGTGCATTCACTTTGACCCCGGCAGCCAGTTCGAGTGCACCGAGCCGATTGAAGTCCGCGTCAGCCC
>CBDUYQ010000200.1:0-3256 GCA_965371475.1 uncultured bacterium | reverse complement strand
GTTGCCCGCCGCGTGGCAGAGGCCGACCAGCTTGCCCGCAGCGGCCAGTGGCGCGGCTGGGACCTGATGCAGTTGCTGGGCACGGACGTCCACGGCAAGACGCTGGGGATTTTCGGACTGGGGCGCATCGGGCAGCGGGTGGCCGAGCGGGCGCGCGGGTTTTCGATGCGGGTGCTCTACCACAACCGTAACCGTCTCTCGTCAGAGCAAGAGGAGCGGCTGGGCGTTGGCTGGGTGGAGAAGGGCGCGCTGCTGCAAGAGTCCGACTTTGTCGTAGTGCAAACGCCTTTGACGTCTGACACCCGGCGCCTTATCGGCGCGGCGGAATTCGGACAGATGAAGTCCACTGCTTATTTGATTAACGCAGCGCGCGGGCCGGTGGTGGACGAACAGGCGCTGGTGGATGCACTGGAAGCCAAGCAGATTGCCGGGGCGGCGCTGGATGTGTACGAAGAAGAGCCCAAGATCCCCCCCCAGTTGATAGCCATGCCCAATGTTTTGCTGGCGCCGCACATCGCCAGCGCCACGGTGGAAACCCGGACGCGTATGGCGGTAATGGCAGCCGAAAACGTAGTGGCGGTTTTGCACGGCGAGCGTCCGCCCAATCTGGTCAACCCGGAAGTGTTCGGCAAGTCAGCCGTCGGGAAACGGTGACCGGCCATGTCCTCGGGAAACAACCAACACAGGGCACTGAAAGAACTGGCGCAGGAAATTTTTTACTCCGCGCTGGCCGAGGTAAAGGTCGGCCCGGCCTTCCGGCGCAAGGTCCGGCGCGAAGGGAGCCTGCTCCGTTTCGGTGAGGGCAAAGACGAGGGCAAGGTGGACTTGGCCGCTTACCGCGAAATCTGGATTGTCAGTTTCGGCAAGGCGGGCTGGGCGACCTACGATGCGCTGCAGGAGATACTCGGAGAAGAGTTTGCGCCCCGGCGGGGCGTGGTGGTTTCCAATGTGCCGGCCCGGCAGGTGCCGAAAGGGTTCAAGGTTTTTCGTGCCGGACATCCGGTTCCCAATAAGCAGAGCTTTGCCGCGGCAGAAACCATTCTGGATTTGCTGCGGGAAGCCGACGAAGGGACATTGGTGTTCTTCTTCATTTCCGGCGGCGGGTCGGCACTGGTGGAAAAGCCACTCGAGCCCGGCGTCACCCTGGCAGACATGAAAGAGTTCAACAAGCTGCTGGTCGAGTGCGGCGCCAGCATCGACAGGATCAATGCGGTCCGCAAGCACCTCTCGGCCATCAAGGGCGGGCGGCTGCGCGAGGTGGCAGGCAAGGCGCACTCGGTTACTTTTATCCTCTCGGACGTGCCGGAGGGCATGGCGGCCGCGACCTCTTCCGGCCCGACGCTGCCCGACCCGAGTACCGTGGCGGAGTGCTATGAAATGATTGTGCAGTACGGGCTGCTCGACAAACTCCCCGGCTCGATTCGCGGGTTGTTCGAGGACCGCCGCCTGCCGGAAACTCCCAAAGGGAGGGCAGAAGTTTTCCAGCGCGGGCAGTCATTCGTTCTGCTGAGTAACGCGGACATACTGGAGGCGGCCCGGCGCGCCGCCGAGGCGCGTGGTTTCATGGTGGAACAGGAGATCCGTTGCAACGAGTGGCCGCTGGAGCGCGCCCGGAAACTTCTGCTCGAGCGCGTGGAAGAACTCATCGCCCAAAATCCTGGGCAGCCGGTGGCGCTCCTTTCCGGCGGCGAAGTGCTGGTCGAGGTGACCGGCGACGGGCGCGGCGGGCGCAATCTTGCGTTTGTGCTCAGTTGTGTTGAAAGGATCGCCGGGCAGGAACTGGCGGTCTTCAGCGCCGGGACCGACGGCATCGACGGCAACAGCGCCGCGGCGGGGGCGGTGGCCGACGGCGAGACGCTGGCCCGCGCGCAGAAAAAGAAACTCGACCCAGAGGACTACTTCCGGCGCAGCGATTCCTTCCGTTTCTTTGAGGCGCTGGGCGACGACATTGTGACTGGCCCGCAGCAGAACAACCTGCGCGACCTGCGTCTGCTGCTGGCTCGGTGAATGATGGCGATACGATTCGAATCCAAGACGGCGGAGTTGCTCTACAGTTTTTTCTTCCCGAGCGCCTTATTTCTGGCGGGCGCGGTGCTGTTGCGGCTGTGGGATCCCACCGGGGAGCAGATTCGCGTGTTCCTGCCGCTGTTTGGTTTTGGGGTTTTCGGGGGGGGTATCGTGCTGGGCTGGCTCTACAACCGCAGCCGCGCCGTGTTTTCTCTCTCAGTCCTTTTTTTGGCAGCGTGGGGACTGCCCCGTTATGTCCCTTTGGACGAGGTGGGCGGCGTGGTGACGCAGGCGGTGGCTTTCCTGATTCCTCTCAACCTGCTGGCGCTCGGTTTCGTTCGGGAGCGGGGCGTGTTCACCCGGACGGGCATTCTGATTGCCGGAGCGATCCTGGGGCAAGCCGGTCTGATTTATTCCCTGATAGGCAGCGATGTCCCCGCCCTGCAAACTGCGCTGACCCGGACCTTCATCGCGGAGCGCTGGACGGAGTGGACCTGGATGGGACAGCCGGTACAGGCCGCTTTTGCCGGGACCTTCGTGGCTTTGATGGTAATGTTTTTCTTTCGGCGGAATCCGGTCGACCGGGGACTGATCTGGGCGATGCCGGCAGCGTTCTGGGGATTTCACGTGCTGGGCAGCGGCGGGTTGTCACTCTACTACTTTGCGACAGCCGGGTTCATTATGCAGACGGCCGTGGCCGAACATGCCTACCGCGCCGCCTACCGCGACGAGCTGACCGGGCTGCCGGGCCGGCGCGCGCTCAATGAGTTCCTGCCGCAGATGCTGGGCCGCTACGCCATCGCTATGGTGGACATCGACCACTTCAAAAACTTCAACGACAAGTACGGGCACGATACCGGCGACCAGGTGTTGCAACTGGTGGCGTCGAAGCTGGCCCGGGTTAGCGGCGGCGGACGGGTGTTCCGCTACGGCGGGGAGGAGTTCACCGTGGTGTTTCCCGGGTTGACCAAGGGGGAAGCCAGACCGTTTTTGGAGTTTTTGCGGGAGTCGGTCGAGCAGGCTGGCTTTGCGCTGCGCAGCACCAAGCGGCCCCGCAAGAAACCCGATGAACGGCGGAGGAAACCGAGGGCTCCGAGAACGGTTTCTGTGACCATCAGCATCGGGGTGGCAGACAACACCAAGACACACTCGACCCAGAAAGAGGTCATCAAGGCGGCCGACAAGGCGCTCTACCGCGCCAAAGATAGCGGACGCAATCAAGTAAAGTTGTGATGGGTGAAATTGTGAT
>CBDUYQ010000199.1:0-3262 GCA_965371475.1 uncultured bacterium | reverse complement strand
CCTGAATTTTCTGCTCCAAAGGCAGACGTCCTGCCGTTGGACGACTCCCCAAACGAACGGCTTAGGTGCTTGCGCTGGAATTCCACGGCAACCCAAGAGCCCGGCGATAATCTTTTCTCGTGACCGTTTCGGTCAGAAAGACAGCCCCCTCTCCGGCCAGACACACCGCCGCCCGGCGGGCCTGTTCCCGCCGCGCAAACAGAGCGTACACGGTTGCCCCGCTGCCGGAAAGCGCAGCATACTCCGCCCCTGATTTCCGCAAGGCAGACCGCAGCCGTCTCAAACTCGAGAATCGAGAGAAAACCGCCGGCTCAAAATCGTTCCCCGCTGCCCATAAAGGTTCCTGCAACGGGCTCAAACCAGCTATGTTAGCGGGTCTCGGCAGGGGCGTCAACCGCGCCGAAGACTTACGAAGCGCCCAGCGGTAGGCCAGCGGCGTGGAGATAGCTACGGGTGGAGAAACCAGCAGGCACCAGCGGCGAGTGGCCTCCGGCAGGGGGTAAACCTCCTCGCCCCGGCCCACGCCCAGCGCGCATCCTCCGGTAAGGAAAAACGGGACATCGGAGCCCAGCCCCCGGCAGAGACGATGCACTTCCTCTGGAGCGGCTTTCGTCCGGGTGAGCCTAAGGAGCCCCAGGACGGCGGCGGCGGCATCGCTTGAACCGCCGCCGAGTCCGGCGGCCGTGGGAATCATCTTTTCCAACTCGGCCTCCACCCCGCCCCGGTAACCGGCCAAACGGCAGGCGCGCTCCAGGGCGCGAAAGACAAGGTTGCTTCGCCCCGGCGGGGCGCCCCCGGTTACCCGCAGGCTGACTCCGCCGCGATGAGCCGGGCGAGGGGTCAGACGCAGACGCAGGCGGTCATGCAGGCTGATGGTTTGGAATACGGTCCGGATTTCCGTGTAGCCGTCCGTGCGGGGGCCCAGAATTTCCAGGGAAAGATTAATCTTGGCGAAGGCGGGAAGCGCGAGCCAGGCGCGCGGCATGGTGCCTTTACCGGGGCGGCCCGGCGGACTTGCCGGTGGTTTGCCGCGCCAGGCGGACTTTCAGCCGCTGCAACTTGTCTGTGAGCCGGGCGTGCTCTTCCCGGTCGAAGTCGGTGGAAGGCAGAAGCTTCCAGATGGCCGTGGCGCGCACCCAGGCCTGCTCGGCCAGCGCGAGGCGGCCGGTTTCGTAGTACACATCGCCGAGGTGGTCGTAGAGTGTAGGATCGTTGCCGCTGCGGTCGGTAGCCTGCAAAAGGTACTTCTCTGCCAGGTCCATTTTCTTGAGACGGAAATAGACCCAGCCCAGGCTGTCGAGGTAGGCGCTGTTGTAAGGGTCGGAGTCCACGGCCTTTTGAATCATCTCGAGCGCCTCTTCCAACTGGAGGTTTTTATCGGCGAGCATGTAACCGAGGTAGTTGAGCGCTATGTCACTCTCGGGGTTGATTTCCAGGACGCGGCGGAACTCGGCTTCGGCGCTTTCGATGTTGTCCTGGCGTTCATACACCGCCCCGCGCAGAAAATAAACAAACTCCAACTCCCCGGCGGACTTGGCAGCCGCTTCGGCTCCCGCCAGCACCTCCAGGGCCTCCGCATAGCGGCGGTTGCGCTCGTAAATCTGCGCCAGCGCCAGGTGTACCTGCCGGGAGTCGATCCCGAACCCTTCCTGGGCGCGGGCCAACTCCACCGCCCGGTCAACATCGCCGTGTTCGCCCAGAACATTGGCGAACTGCATCTTGAGATTGGCGTCATCGGGAAAGCGCTCGAGGGCGAACTCGGCGGCGGCCACGGCGGCGGTGAGGTTGCGCGCCTGCCGGTGCGTCTCAATGATCTGCACCCAGGCGCGGTTGACGTGGGCGTCACCCAACTCTTTCATCTTCAGAAAAGTGGCGACGGCCCCTTGATAATTTTCGTCCTCGCGCTGCAGGATTCCCAACCGCTCCAGGACGATGGAAAGTCTGTTGGCGGCTTCGTCGGAGTAGCGTCCGTCCTCGTGGGTCAGCTTTTCGAGTAATTCGGCCAGCACCTCTTCCGCGCCGTCGAAGTCGCCCCGGGCTCCGCGCAACAAGGCGGTGTTGAAAGCGACATCCAGATTGGTGGGCCGCAACTCGCGCGCTTTGTCCAGCACCTTTTCGGCTTCGGGGAAGTTCTTCTGAATGCGATAGACCTGGGCCATGCGCAGGAGCACCTGAGCGTTGCTGGGGTCGATGGCGAGCAGGGCCCGGTATTCCTCCAATGCCGCATCAAATTCGCTGGTGCGGAAGAGAACCTCGGCCAGGCGGCTGCGGGTTTGCAGGTCCTCTTCGAGTTGCAGCGCCCGGCGGTAGGATTGAATCGCGCTGGTAAAATCTTCGGACTGCTCGTAGGCATAACCCAGCCGGGAGAGAAGCTGCGCAGACGTCGTATCGACCGCGCTCCCCTGCAACAGGTCCACGGCGCGCTGGTGCTCGCCCCGAAAGCTGTAGATTAACGCCAGTTCGCCCATACCGGTTTCGGAGCCGGGGTCAACCCTCAACAGCGAATCGAGGGTAGTTTCCGCATTATCCAACTGGTTGTTAAAGCGGTAGAGCTGCGCCAGGGTAAGCAGCGCGCCGGGGTCTTCCGGCGCCAGGCGGACTATATGCTCATACTCCTCAATAGCCAGCCCCAGAGTGGCGCGCCCACGGGCCTGCTCGGCCGAGCCGCCCAAAGTCTGAAAATAAATCCTCCCCAGGAGACGGTGGGTAGCCAGGTCGTTGGGATTCTTCTTGAGGATTCCCTGGGCCTCCTCAACGGCGTCGCGGATGCGCCCGCTGCGGCGATAGGCGTCCGCGAGGCGAACGACAATTTCCGAAGCATTGGGGGCGTATTCCAACGCCTTTTTGAACTCGTCGATGGCCTGCTCCATGTACTCGCCCCGGCGCCACAACCCGGCCAGTTCTTCATAGTGGTGCCCGAGGGCGTAATGGTAATAGGCCAGACCGAGGTCCTTTGTCTGGGAGGACTCCTCCGTCCCCGCCGGTGAAACGGAAGCGGGGGGGGTCTGCGCCTTCAGAGCCGCTCCCGGAAACAGGAGAACGAACAGAAGGATGAAAATGCCTTTGGTATTTGTCAACTTTGCCAAATTCGCCTCTTTTTTCCTCCGCCCCGGGCGCTTTGCTTGCAGGAAATTATCCCACATACGAATAGGATGCCGCAAACCGGGTCTCCGTTACATTGGTCCGGCCACTATGTACAGGCAGCCTGGAAATCTGCAAGACCTGTGAAAATATCCCTGTAAGATTTCGGCGCAGTTCGCGG
>CBDUYQ010000198.1:0-3277 GCA_965371475.1 uncultured bacterium | reverse complement strand
TTGCCGGAAGCGCTCCCGAGTAAAGAAAAACTGGGGGAGAAGGTCGGCCTCCGAAAAGATATTGGGCGCCTGATGGAAAAATTGAACCCGCGCGAGCGCGAACTGCTCTGGCTCGCCTATGTCGAGGGCTTGAGCCACAAAGAGATTGCCGAGGTAACAGACCTGAAGGCGGCCAGCATCCGCCCACTGCTGTTTCGCGCGCGGCGGAGGATGGCCGATCTGCTCCGCGCACAGGGCTACCGGCCCGGCAAGGAAAAGCGGAAGGAGTAACGCCATGAACCTGCCAAACTGCGAACGCGAAGCCGCTGTCCTGCGAGCCCTTGAGACCAACAACTGGTCCGAAGAGTTGCGCTCACATGCCGACGCCTGCGAAGCCTGCTCCGAAGTCACCCTGGTCGCGCACTACCTGCAGGCAGACGCGCAAGAGACCATGGCGGAAGCCCCTCTGCCCGACGCCGGGCTCATCTGGTGGAAAGCGGAGCGGCAAGCCCGCAGGGAGGCCGCCGAACGCGCCACGCTTCCGATTGTTATTCTGGAAAGGGTTTCCTGGGGTGTAGGCGCCTTGAGCGTGGCCGGTCTGCTGGCCTGGTTCTGGCCGCAGATAGAGGCGGCGGCGGGCATATTCCGGCTGGCTTGGGAGCAAACCTCCTCGCTGAACCTCAGCCTGCAACCAAGTTCTTACCTGCTGGTGGGCGGCAGTCTGCTGCTCTTCCTGCTGACCTTTGTCCTCTACGCCGTCTGGGCGGAGGAATAACCCCTCCGGGTCAGTAAGTCTTCTTTCTCCCTGCCAATTGCAGTAGAATGCCCGCTTTGACACCGGACAAGCCCAACCCGCCCGCCACCGCCGCCTCACGCGAAGACACCCTTGCCCGGCGGCTCACGCCCCGCCAGCTTTCCATGCTTGCGCTGGGAGGCTCCATCGGCACGGGGCTGTTTCTCGGCTCCGGCATTGCCATCCAACTGGCCGGGCCGGGCGTAATCATCGCTTACATCCTGGCGGCGTTCCCGGCGCTGTTCATTGCCTGGGCGCTGGCGGAGATGGCCGTGGCGCACCCTGTGGCAGGCTCCTTCGGTGTCTATGCGGAAATCTACCTGAACCCGTGGGCGGGGTTCACCGTCCGCTACTCCTACTGGCTGGCGCAGGTGATTGCCATCGGCAGCGAGGTGGTGGCGGCCGCCATCTATTTCCATTTCTGGTACCCGCAGGTACCGGGCTGGCTGCTGGTGGTTGTGTTTTCCGTCGCCCTGCTTGCGGCCAATGCGTGGAGCGTGGCCAGCTTCGGCGAGTTCGAGTACTGGTTCGCGCTCATCAAAGTGGCCGCCATCGTCGCCTTCCTGGTTGCCGGGATGGGCCTGCTATTCGGCTTCGGCCCGCTGGAGAGGGTCGGTTTTGACAACTACACCGCTCACGGCGGATTTCTGCCGCATGGGCTGACCGGTGTCCTGCTGGCGATGAGCATGGGCACGTTCAGCTATTTCGGAATCGAGGTGGTCGCGGTGGCTGCCGGGGAGGCCAAAGACCCGCAGACGAGCATCCCGCGCGCGCTCAAATCCGTCTTCTGGCGGCTGGGCCTGTTCTACATCGGCGGCATCACGCTGCTGGTGGGCCTGCTGCCGTGGTCCGAGGCCGGCACCGACGCCAGTCCCTTCGTCCGCGCCTTCGAAGGCATCGGGCTGCCCTTTGCCTCCGGGGTTATGAACTTCGTAGTGCTGACCGCTGCTCTCTCCAGCGCCAACACGAACCTTTACATGACTTCGCGGATGCTCTTCTCGCTTTCCCGCGGTGGCTACGCGCCCAAACGGCTGGGCCAACTGACCAAACGCGGGATTCCGCTCTGGGCCTTGCTGGCTTCGAGCGGCGGCATGATGGCTGCCGTGGTGGCCAAAATATTTTACCCGGAACGGGCCTTCCTCTACATGATCAGTTCCGCCTTCTTCGGCGCGCTTTTTGTCTGGATGATGATCTACATCACCCACCTGGCTTTCCGGCGTCGTCGCGGCGGCGAAGCCGGGCTGCAAACCTTCATGCCCGCCTTCCCTGTTCCGACGCTGGTGGGGCTGGGCGCGATAGTCTTTGTCAGCCTCTCGACCTTGTTCATTGACGGGTTGCGTATTACCCTACCGGCGGGGCTGATTTTCCTTTCACTGCTGTCGCTGGCCTACTGGGTCTGGCGCTGGCGGCAGCCGAAATCCACCGACGGGAGTTGAGTGTGACCGACCTGCAAGAGTGGCGCAAAGAGTTTCCGATTCTGGAGACCACCACCTACATGATCAGCAACTCGCTGGGCGCGATGCCGCGAGCCGCCAAAGACTCTCTGGCCGCCTACGCAGACATCTGGGAGAAGCGCGGGGTGCGTTCGTGGGAAGAAAAGTGGTGGATGATGTCACAGGAATTGTCTGACAAAATCGCGCCGATTATCGGCGCCGGCCCCGGCACCACTTCCCTTCACATCAACGTTACTACCACGCAGGCGGTGGTGGCCTCCTGTTTTGATTTCAAGGGAAAGCGGCGCAAGGTTGTCGTGACCGACAAGCAGTTCCCTTCTATCCTCTACCTCTGGCACGCGCAGCAGGAGCGCGGCGCCTCCCTCGAACTGGTGCGCAGTGAAGAGGACCCGTTGCGCGTCCCCACGCAGAAGCTGCTCGACGCCATCGACGACCGCACCCTGCTGGTTCCGATTTCTCATGTGCTGTTCCGCAGCGGCTATGTGCAGGACGTGGAAGCCATCATCGAGAAGGCCCACAGTGTAGGCGCGCACGTCCTGTTGGACGCCTACCAGTCCGGCGGCGTACTGCCGGTGGAGGCCAAAAAGTGGAACGTGGACTTTGTGGTGGGCGGGACGCTCAAATGGCTCTGCGGCGGCCCCGGCTTGGCCTACCTCTACGTCCGGCCCGACCTGCACGCCAAACTCAAGCCCACGCTCACGGGATGGTTCGCGCACAAGAACCCGTTCGACTTTGCCGTGGGAGAAAACGAGTTCACCGACCAGTCCTACCGCTTCATGTCCGGCACCGCGCAAGTTCCGGTTTTCTATGCCGCCGAACCCGGACTCGACATCATCAACCAGGTCGGCCTACCGGCTATCCGCAAACAATCTTTGCGGCTTACCCGCCGGTTGATTGATGGCGCGAAGGCAAAAGGCTGGCGCGTCCACACGCCGGAGAAGGACAACGAACGCGGCGGCACGGTCACGCTCGACGTGCCCAACGGCTACCAGGTCATGCAGGAGATGCTAAAGCGCGACTTCATGGTCGATTACCGCCCCAACGCCGGCAT
>CBDUYQ010000197.1:0-3282 GCA_965371475.1 uncultured bacterium | reverse complement strand
GACAAAAGTTGTGCCTCCCTGCGACTCCGGGCAGCCCAGTTTCATCTAGTAGATAGGCGATCACTTGGAGGCGCCCCTTGCCGGTCATCCAACAACTAGGGCACAATGGTTTCCACCGCGGATTCAGGCGGCCTGAGGACGAAACCTCCCAAGATGCCGGTTCATCTCGAGAACGAAACCGAACTGGTCGCCGCTGCCCGCAAAGGCGACACGCAGGCCTTCACGACGCTGGCGAACCAGTACAGCCGCAACATCTACCGGCTGGCGCTCAACATCACCCGCAACAACGAGGACGCCGAAGACGTGCTGCAGGAAGCCTTCCTCAAGGCCTATACCAAGCTCGACCGCTTCCAGGGCAACTCCCGTTTCTACACCTGGCTGGTGCGCATCGCGGTCAACGAAGCGCTGATGAAGCTGCGCAAGCGCAAGAGCGACCGAACAGTTTCCCTGGACGAGCCGGTGGAAACCGATGTGAGCGAGATCGTCCGCGAGGTCAAGGACTGGGGCGACAACCCGGAGCAGACCTACGCCAAAACCGAGTTGCACGAGATACTTTCGAAAGCCATCGACACACTCGAGCCGGCTTACCGGACGGTGTTCGTTTTGCGGGACGTGGAGAACCTCTCCACCGAAGAAACAGCGGAATCGCTGGGGCTTTCCGTCCCGGCGGTCAAATCGCGGCTGCTGCGGGCCCGTCTCAAGCTCCGCGAACAGCTCACCAGGCAATTCAAACGGGGGCACAAACGTGAACTGTAAAAACACTCTGCTCCAGCTTTCGGACTTCCTCGACGGCGACCTGGACCCGGCGCTGACCGAAGAGCTCAAAAAACACCTGGCCGCCTGCGACGACTGCCGCGTGGTGGTTGACACCACTCGGAAGACCATCAAGCTCTACTGCAACACCGAGCCGATACCCCTTCCCGAAGATGTGGAAAAGCGTTTGCAACAGGCCCTGGCCGCAAAGCTCAAGCTCCGCTCCGAGTAGGGGGTGCAAAATTTCTTTCAATGTTCCGGCTTCCCCCAGCGCGCTTATCTGGGTAATCTAGGCAGGGGAACTACCATGGACCATCGGCCATTTATCTCAGCCACCGCCCTCGTACTTGTATTCCTGATGGCGGTTCCGGCTCCTGCCCGGGCGGAGGACATCAACCCGTGGGAGTTTGCCTACGCCGGGATGGAGCACCTCTACAACCTGGAGTACGACCAGGCGATTGCGGATTTTGAGCAGGCGGTCACCCGCGACCCGGAAAACGTCCGCTTTCTGAATCTGCTCGCCAGCGCTTACCTCTTCCGGGAGCTTTACCGGCTGGGGCTCCTTGACGGGAACCTGTACTCTTCCAGCAACGCCTTTCTGAAGTCCAAGAAACCAAAGCGGAACTCCGAGCAGATCAAGCTGGCACGCACCGCCCTGGGCCAGGTGCGAAAACTCTGCGACGCCCGGCTGGAGGCCAACCCCGGGGATGCCGAGGCGCTCTATGCGCTGGGGGTGGTCCATTCGGTGGAAGCCACCATTGCGTTCACGCTGGACAAGAAATATATGTCCGCGCTCCGGTCCGGCACCAAGGCCAACAGCCTGCACGAAAAAGTCCTCCGGATCGACCCTGAGTTCCACGACGCCAAGCTGATTACCGGCGTGTACCAGTATGTGGTGGGCAGCCTCCCCTGGGGCATTAAACTGCTGGCGTTTATCATCGGTCACAGGGGAGATAAAGCCAAAGGCACCCAACTGGTCCAGGAAGCCATGCTGAAAGGCCCACTGGTGGGGACAGACGCCACCGTCCTGCTTGCGCTGGGCTACGACCGGGAAAAGCAGTACCCCTACGCCCGGCAGTTACTCGGGAAGCTGATGGAATTCTACCCGCGGAACTACCTCTACCGGCTGGAGATCGGCCGCAGCTTCCAGCGGGAAGGCAACCGCGAAGAGGCCCTGAAAGTGTACCTCGAGGTAGCTCAGAGAAACGCCACCGGAGCGCCGGGGTATGACAAGGTCCCGGCCGGCCGCCTCTACTTTGAAATCGGAACCATGCAGCAGGCGACGGGGAAACTCGACAAGGCGCTCCAGTCTTTCACCCGCGCCGGCAACGCGGAAAACACAGACGGGCTCGTCCAGGCCTATGCCCGGCTGCGGCGGGGGCAGATCCTGCTCCAACAGAAACAGACGGAAAAAGCCCGGGCAGAACTCGAACAGGTGGCCGGAATGTCCTACGAAGAACCCAAGAAGCAGGCGCTCGCAGAACTTAAGAAGCTGGGCGGGTAAGCCCGCTAGTTCCCGAAGGTAATCCCCAGACCCCGCGCGGTGCGTACCAGCCCGCAGTCCGGGTCCACCGTGTTATACACCCCGATGGCCTCTTCGATGTCCGCCGTGCGTATCTCGCCGCCCTGCAGGCAGACCATTTTGCCGAACTCGCCTTGAGCAATCAGGTCGGTGGCCGCCACGCCGAAGCGCAGACCGAGAATGCGGTCAAAGGCCGTAGGGGTGCCGCCGCGTTGCAGGTGGCCGAGAACGGTAACGCGAATCTCCTTATGCGTGTGGCAACGGAGCGAGTAGGCCAGTGTCGTCCCGACCTGCCCCGGGGGCACGTCGGCGGGAATAGGCTTGCCGTCGGCGTCCTTCTCCGGGAACTTGGCTCCCTCGGCGATAACGATAACGGTGAAGTGGCGCCCCAGCGATTCGCGCTCGTGAATCTTCTCGCACACCGCATCAATCGTGAAAGGGATCTCCGGGATGAGAATGATGTCGGCTTTGCCGGCCAGTCCCGCTTGAATGGCAATCCACCCGGCGTCGCGGCCCATCACCTCCATGATCATCACCCGGTGATGGCTCTCGGCGGTGGTTTGAAGTTTGTCGAGCGCTTCGGTGGCGGTCTGCACGGCGGTCATAAACCCGAAAGTCATTTCCGTAACCGACAGGTCGTTGTCGATGGTCTTTGGCACTCCGACTACCGGGAGCCCCAGCTTGTAGAAGTCGTGGGCAATTTTGAGCGTGCCGTCACCGCCGATGACCACCATCGCGTCCAGTCCCATCTTTTTGGCGTTTTCAAGGCAGAGGCCGGAGAAATCTTTCTTGATTTTCTCGCCGTTCTCCTCCACTTCGTATTCAAACGGGTTGCCGCGGTTGGTGGTACCCAGAATGGTGCCGCCGCGGTCAAGAATACCGCGCACCTCATCGTGGCTGATTTCACGAGACTTCTCGGGCCAGATAAGACCGTCGAAACCATCGCTGATGCCGGTCACCGGCCAACCGTACTCAAGCCGCGCAGCCTTGACCACGCCGCGAATCAC
>CBDUYQ010000196.1:0-3287 GCA_965371475.1 uncultured bacterium | reverse complement strand
CCTTCCTTGCCGGTCTGTTCAATGTTGCCGAGCATTTCGCGGACGGCGTCCACCATGGTAAGCAAGGCGGTGGTGCGGTCGGCGTCGAGGGCGAGTTTGCCGTCGCGCAGCAGACCCAGCAGGTTTTCTCCCACATGGGTAACGGATTCGAGCTTGTTCAGGGCCAGGAAACCGCAGGTGCCCTTGATGGTGTGGATGGTGCGGAAGATACTCGCCAGAGTGTCAAGATTGCCGGGGTCACTTTCGAGCGCGACCAGGTCACGGTCGAGCTGGTCCAGATTTTCGTAGCTCTCGACCAGAAACTCTTTAAGAATGTTGTCCAGTTCATCCATCGCTGGAGTCTCCCCTAAAGCCCAATGTCTGGGTTCTTTCCCTTGCGATCAATTGATTGAAAGAAACTGACTTCCATCCCACAGGATGGGCGCCCTTGCGGTTGCTTTCCTGGTTGCTAACCCCAATGCCGTGTGGCAACTTCCAGCAAACCCGGAAAGGAGAAACCGCCCTCTCCTTAAACCCTATCGTCAGAATGGTCAATAGGTTTAGCGGCTGCCCCGAATTTTTTCCATCCCAGGACTGTCACGCCCTCCTGCAAGGTGTACGGGAGCAATCCAGCAACCAAAGCGGAATAGCTGACCGCGGACATCAGGCGGGCGGGCGTGTTATGAAGGCCAGCTTCTATTTGAAAAAGAAGGAGTTAACAGTTGGCCTCAGAGGGATGGATCCGGGCTTTACGCTCAGCCCTCTAAGGAATTTCTAAACCAGCATCCCGAAGGTATAGGGTAGATGAAGAAAACTTAATATTTAGCAGGGAGAAAATGGCTGGGGAGGCAGGATTCGAACCTGCACCTTTCCGGTTAACAGCCGGATGTGCTACCAGACGCACCCCTCCCCATTTTTCCTTTATGAAGTATAGCACCAGGTTTGATGCTCGAATCCTCCGATGCCGCTTACTTTTTCCCCTTAGAGCACAAATATCCCGCTAGTATCGGGAAACGAGGCCATGGAAGGAAACAGAGAGGAAGTTTGGTAGCGGTACGGGGAATTGAACCCCGATTTCCAGGTTGAGAACCTGACGTCCTAACCGTTAGACGATACCGCCACTGGCTTGATTCTTAACAACTTGCCCAGAGCGGGTGTTGCCGCTACCGGGGGAAATTATCGCACAGCCCTCCGAAGCACGGCAAGGCGGCTCGAGGCAGCGCCCGTTTCGTTGACGAACCTTTGCCCGGCCAAGTAGCATAAAGGTTTACCTTTCAGGAGAGGGCGAAACCATTGACCCCACAACCGGCCAAGACGGGAACCGTACTGGACCGCATCGTCGCCGTCCGCCGAGAGGCGGTCGAAGCGGCCAAACGGACAGCACCGCCTGCGCAGGTGGAAGAGCGTCTCGCCGCCGCGCCGCCGGTGCGGGACTTTCGCGCCGCCCTCTGCCGCGACGGTATCAACATTATTGCCGAGTGCAAGAAAGAGTCGCCCTCGCGGGGGCTGATCCGGGCGGACTACAATCCGGCGGCGCTCGCACCGGCGCTGGAAGCCGCCGGGGCCTGTGCGCTCTCTGTCCTGACCGAGCCGGACTTCTTCGGCGGCCGCCTGGAAGATTTGGTGGTCGCCCGCAGCCTGGTCAGCTTGCCGGTGCTACGCAAAGATTTTATTTTCGACTCTTATCAATTATTGGAGGCGCGCGCGGCGGGCGCCGACGCTTTCCTTCTGATCGCCGCCATTCTGACGGCGGATGACCTGCGGACTTTACTGGCAAGAGGTAAAGAGTTGGGCATGGCCGCTCTGGTTGAGGCGCACACCGAAGAGGAGGTTGACCGGGCGCTCGAAGCCGGGGCCGGCATCATCGGCATCAACAACCGCAACCTGAAAACCTTTGAGGTGGATGCGGAAGTTTCCGCCCGGCTGCTGGGGAAAATTCCCGAAGGCTGCCTGGCCGTAAGCGAAAGCGGGTTTCAACACAGTCAAGACATCGAGCGGTTGCGTCGGGAAGGCTTCCACGCCTTCCTGGTCGGGACGCACCTGATGGCGTCCCTGGACCCGGCGGCGGCATTGCGCGGCTTGCTTGGCCAACAGGGGGATTCGCCGTGACACGGGTAAAGATTTGCGGCATCACCCGGTTGCAGGATGCGCTGGCGGCAGCGGAGGCCGGGGCCGACGCGCTCGGGTTTAACTTCTGGCCGGGCAGCTCCCGGCACATTGCCCCTTCCCGCGCCCGGCGCATCGTGGAGCAGTTGCCACCGTTGGTGACGCCGGTGGCGGTATTCGTAAATGAAACAACGGCGGGAGTAAAGCGTAAGGCCAAACGGGCGGGGATTGCCACCGTGCAACTCCACGGCGATGAGTCGCCCAAGCAGGCGGAAGCGCTCGTCCGCGCCGGGTTGACGGTAATAAAAGCCCTCTCCGTCGGGGAAGGTTTCCGGGTGGCCCGGCTGCGCGCCTATAAAAATGTTGCAGGATTTCTGCTCGACACGCGGGTTGAGGGTTTGCGCGGTGGCACGGGCAAGGTATTTGACTGGTCAAAGGCGCGCGTTGCCCGGCGCCATGGGAAGATTTTTCTGGCCGGGGGGTTGACGCCGGCGAATGTGGTTAGGGCGATTCGTGCAGCACGGCCCTATGCGGTGGACGTAAGTTCCGGCGTCGAGCGCAAGCCGGGTATCAAGGACGCAAGAAAGATGAGGGAGTTCATCCGCCGGGCCAAGCAGGTAAAATTTTCCGGTGAGTAAAGCAGTGAAAAAGAAAGCGCAAATACAACTGCCGGACAAGCGCGGGCGCTTCGGCGCTTACGGGGGCCGGTATGTGCCGGAAACGCTGGTTTCTCCGATTGAGGAGTTGGCACGAGCCTTTCGCCAGGCTTCGCGTGACGCCGCCTTCCAACGCGCCTTCCACAAGCTTCTGCGGGACTTTGCCGGGCGGCCCACCCTGCTTTATAAAGCCGAGCGGCTCTCGCAGCACCTCGGCGGCGCGCGGATTTATCTGAAGCGCGAAGACCTGCTCCACACCGGCGCGCACAAAATTAACAACTGTATCGGACAGGGCCTGCTGGCAAAGCAGATGGGAAAGAGGCGCGTCATCGCCGAGACCGGAGCCGGACAGCACGGTGTGGCCACGGCTACTGTTGCCGCCCACCTTGAACTCGAATGCACCGTCTATATGGGCGCTGTGGACATGGAACGCCAACGGCTGAACGTCGCCCGCATGCGGATGCTGGGCGCGGAGGTCATCGGCGTGGACTCCGGCAGCCGCACGCTCAAGGACGCCATCAACGAGGCCATGCGCGACTGGGTGGC
>CBDUYQ010000195.1:0-3306 GCA_965371475.1 uncultured bacterium | reverse complement strand
ATAGCCCCCCACGTACCGCCACAGTCTACTCCTGACAAACCTCCCCCGCAAGAACTAAAACGGTTGGAAAACGTACAGTTACCAACGGTCCTCACGGACGGATTGACAGGACCTGGGGAGGCGAATTGCTCCCGAATGGTATTTCAGTTGACTGCCTTTGGGCGGGCTGCTAGGCTATTGAGAGAGCAAGGAAACAGGAGGAGAGTCACCCGTCTTTCAATGAGACGCAATGAGACGCGCTGTAAAGATTACTTCCGGCATCGAGCCCTTTTTTGGGACCCTCGACGAGAACATAAAACTGTTCGAGTCCACTTTCATGGTTTCCACCCACCTCGGAGATGACTCTCTGGAAATCGAGGGCGAAGAGCCGCAGGTCGAGCGGGCCGAACACTTCCTGCAGGACTACGTAACCCTGGTGGAAGAAGGGCACGAGTTCGCCAACGGGCGGGTGCAGTCGCTTATCAAAATTGTCGCCCGCGACCCGGAAGCCTCCCTGCGCACGTTGGTCGAAGCGCCCCAGCCCAAACTTTCCGGCAAGAAGGTAGTCACCCCCAAGAGTCCCAACCAGTGGGCCTACATGGAAGCCATCGAAAAGTTCGACATGGTTTTTTCCATCGGGCCGGGTGGCACCGGCAAAACCTATCTGGCGGTCACGCAGGCGGTCTCCGCCTTGCTCAGCAAAACAGTTAACCGAATCATCCTGGCCCGGCCGGCGGTGGAAGCGGGCGAGCGGCTGGGCTACCTGCCCGGTACTTTGCAGGAAAAGATTGACCCCTACATGCGTCCGCTCTATGACGCTCTGCACGACCTGTTCGAGGCTGACAAGCTGGCGCGGTTGCTGGAAAAGGGTGTCATTGAAGTTGCCCCGCTGGCCTTCATGCGGGGCCGCACGCTCAACGATTCCTTTGTCATCCTCGACGAAGCCCAGAACACCACCAGCGAGCAGATGAAAATGTTTCTGACCCGCTTGGGGTTCAACTCCAAGGCGGTCATCACCGGCGATATCACCCAGATTGACCTGCCAACGGGGCGCCGCTCCGGTCTGGTAGAGGCGTTGGAGGTGGTGGAGGGCATTCCAGGTATCTCCGTGGTCCGCTTTGACGAACACGACGTGGTTCGTCACAACCTGGTCCAGCAGATTATTCGCGCCTACGAAGACTACGGCGCCGAAAACGGAACCGAAGACCGCACGCTCCCCCTCAAGAACGGCACGCGGGACTAGCCCGCAATGGTCATGGCACAATCATCCGAGGAAACTATCGTTCAGAACCGGCAACGCCGCATTGCGGTGAAGGCGGAGGCGCTGGAACTCTTCGGGCGCAGGCTGGCGCAGGCCGTTCGGCTCAAGCCGGAAAGTTTCTCTGCCGTGCTGGTCTCCGACCGCCGTATCCGGGACCTGAACCGCCGCTACCGCCAGCAATCCGAAGCAACGGATGTGCTGTCGTTTCCGGTGGTGGAGAACGGTTACTTGGGCGACATAGTGATTTCGGTGGAGACGGCCCGCAGGCAGGCGCGGCTGCTTGGGCACGGCCTGCTCAGGGAATTGGAACTTCTGCTCCTCCACGGCGTATTGCATCTTATGGGCTACGACCACGAAACAGACCGCGGACAGATGGACCGGCGCGAGCTTACCCTCCGCCGCCGGCTCGGGTTGGAGACCTAGAGAAAATGCCGGAAGGGGAACTGGTTATCGTTCTGTTGTATGGGGCGGCAATTATCGTCCTGACAATATTCCTTGCCCTGTTTAGCTATGTCCACCGGCTCTACCAGGAGAAGGGCAGGGGAGCCACGCGGCGCATCCGCGGCCACCTGGAACACTTCCACGACAACCTCGCCGGGCGGCTCAAGATGGACCCGCGCCGCGCCATGCAAACTTTCGGACTGCTCTCGCAGCTCACCATGGGTCTGGCCGCTCTGACCATCGGGTTTGCCGCGGTGGAGTTCGCGCGCGGACCGGTGCAGGCGGTTTTCAACACGATTTTCTTTATCGTGCTGGAGTTGCTGCTGGTCTATCAGTTTGCCTCCTACGTGTTGCTGAGCCGCAGCCGGGGCGATTGGTTGGTTCCGCTGATGCCGCTGCTGCGCCTGTTGGGTTACATGGTCATGCCGTTGCTTGCGCTCTACGGGTTTGGTGTGTCGCTCCTCCACCTGGTCGAAGAGGAAGAGGTCGGCCCTCCCAGAGAAGAAGAACAGGAACAGGCCATCGAAGACCTGGTCGAAGAGGGCAAGGAGCGCGGCATCTTCGAGCAGGAAGATGTCGCCCTGATCGCCTCAGTGCTGGAGTTTGCCGACTGCACTGCACGCGACCTGATGACCCCACGCCCGGAAATTATCGGCATCGAAGGCGGCAAGTCCGTGGCGGAGTTGCGCGCATTGATGCGCAAGGAGAGCTACTCCCGCGTCCTGGTGTACGGCAAGTCGCAGGACGAAGTCCTGGGCGTGGTTAACGTCCACGACGTCTTGCGGGTGCCGGAATCGGAAGCAGCCACGCGAAAGGTCAGCGAACTCAAGCGCCCGGTGATTTTCGTCCCGGAGACCAAGCGCGTGGTCGAACTGGTCAGCGAACTCCAGAAGGCCCATTACCAGGTAGTGGTAGTGGTGGACGAGTACGGTAACACCGCCGGGCTGGTAACCATCCGGGACCTGGCCGAGGAGGTCATTGGAGAGATTAGCGACGCTGACCAGGTGCGACGCGCGGAAATACTGCAGGAGTCGGAGAACTCCTGCCTGGTGCGCGCCGGTATCAATCTGGAAAAACTGGAAGAGACTCTGGGCGTCGAACTGGGCGCGCAGGGCAACACCACCTTTGCCGGTTTGGTGCATACCTGGTTCGGGTACGTCCCCAAACCGGGGGAATTTACCGAGCGGGATGGATTGAAAGTCGAAGTGCTGGAGGCTACCCCGCGCCGCGTGGTGCGGCTGCGGGTTACAGTGCTCACTCCGGCGGCCACAGAGGAAACGCCCGCGGCCAAGTCCGGTCAGCATTGAAGCGCGCCTTCCGCAAAATTTTGGTAGAGGAGAACCTTTGAATTTCCGTTCCGGTTCCGTCGCCCTGCTGGGCAAGCCCAACGTAGGGAAGTCCACCCTGCTGAACGCCCTGGTCGGCGCCAAGGTGGCGATTGTTTCTCCCAAGCCGCAGACCACCCGCGTCCACGTGCGCGGCATCCTCACCCGGGAAAACGCCCAGATAGTCTTTGTGGATACCCCCGGCGCGCACAAGCCGATGTCGCGGCTGAACAAGGAGATGATGAGCGCCGTCCGGGCCGGGCTGGAAGGGGTGGACCTTTTCTATCTCGTGATTGACGC
>CBDUYQ010000194.1:0-3318 GCA_965371475.1 uncultured bacterium | reverse complement strand
AGACCCACTACTCCTGTGCGCGGTTCGCCGGAAGAGTCATGAAGAGTCCCGGCGTACTTCATCACCGAGAAAACAGACAAATCGGGCGCCGTCCCCAACGTAGTTGTCCCCCCGTCACCGCTCGTAGTAGCAGGCTCAGCTCCCACCTTCGCTGTTGCCGGCAATCCACCTGCCAGCCCGGCAACCAACACCACCAGACACACCAAGCCCATTCCGCGTACAGTTAATACGTTCATTTCTACACCTCGCATGTTTTTGTCTTGAAAAATATCCCTCCACGTACCGCCACAGTCTACTCCTGACAAACCTCCCCCGCAAGAACAAAGACTATAGAAAACGTACAGTTCGGAAGAAAATAAAATATAGGTGTGGAGACCGGAGATTACTTGAATTCGCGGACTTCTACGACATCGTCACCGAGGAAGGTAACGAACGTAAGGAAGGGCGGGTAACCGTAAATCCAGTCTTCGTACTCCTGCTCGTCGCTGCGCATCTCGCGGACCTTGCGTTCGGGCCGGCCCATGGCCGCCAGCACCATCTCGCGGTCCATGCCGACCATGGCGCGCTTCTCGCGGATGGCATCCTGAAACTCCTCGGGAATGGTTTCGATCCAGGGGAGCGTGGCGGAGTCGCGGCCAAATTCGAAGATCGGCGCCAGCATCAGCTTGACTTCGTCCGGGGTGACGTCGGGGATGCGGCGGTCAAAGTCGAGCCGGATCCAGGAGCCGGAACCCGGTTCCCAATTGGCGCTGGAGGGAACTCGTTCCTTTCTGCTGCCGGGTTGAATGACCGTGCCGCCGCCGGAACCCCCGCCGGCGGAAATCGTAATGCGCTCGTACCACTTCCTGCCCCTCGGCCCGCCGCCGTTGACCTCAATCATGATGTGGTCTTTCTTGATCTTGAGGCCGGTCAACTGGACGATCGCGCCGGTTTCAATCGCCACCCCTCGCTGCGCCAGTTGCTGCCGCAGCTTGTCTTCGTTGATCTCGCCGGTGGACTTAATCTCAACCGCTTCTTTCTCCTTCTTCAGGCGCGGCAGGGGGATTTGCAGCAGGGCGTACTCGTAGGAAATCTGGCGGATAATCTCCATCCGGTTGGCGGTGGTCAGGCGCTTCTCGTCGTCACCGGCGGCCAGAGCAGCCAGGACAAACACCAACGCGAAGGTCAGCAAAACGCGGCTGGGGGAAATCTTCATGGCCCTTGTCCTTCCTGGCTATCCTTTCCTTCCTGCCCTTCTGTCCCCTTCTGATGCAATTCTAACGCCTTTTGATGCTCGGGGGAAACACCCAAAAGTGAGGTCCGCGACAGCCAAACCAGGCCCGCTACCCCGACAATGGTTGTCAGGACACTGCCCTCTGGACCGAAGTCGCCACCGGAAAGCCACTCTGGGCCGGTAGTCTCCACCTCGAAAATCCGGTGGGTGAAATTAATCCCGCTCACGGGCAACGAAAACACCGCGCCCATGATGTAGTTCCACGAGATGTGGAACCCGATGGGAACCCAGAGCGCGCGTGTCTTAAGATACATCGCCGCCATCAGCACCCCGGCCACCGCCGTGTTGGCCGTGGAAAGCTCCGTAGCCGCCGGGTTGTTCAAGTGAGCCCAGCCGAACAACGCCGAAAGAAAGAATACCGCGCCGAACTCACCCCAGCTTTCCACCAACCGCTGGAAAGGATAGCCGCGGAACAGGGCCTCTTCCGCTGTGGCGGCAAGCGTAATAACCAGCAAGGACCAACCCAGCCCGGAGAGCATGGCCATCGGCGAAACCGGCGTCATCGTGACTGAGTAGTACCCCAGCAGATAAATCATCAGCACCACGGCGGAGTTCAGAACAACCCCGATGAGCAAACCCAGGCCCAGTTCCTTGCCCCAGCCACCGTAGAACCAAAGACCCATGGTGCGGATGGAACGGCGGTCCACAAACGGCAGGATCAGAAGCAGATACCCGGCAAGAACGGAGGCGGCCAGCATCACTACTCCCTGCAAAAAAAAGCCCCACTCCAGACCGCTGGTAACTTTCTCCGCGCCAATCAGAAAAAACATTCCTATTCCTAACGGAAACGCCAGGAGGGCGAAAACCGGGAAAAAAATCATAAACCGCAGGAACGCCCGCAGGCGGCCATCCGCTCCGATAAAAACCTCTTTAACGGTCATGTAAACCTCCTCACCCTTACTCCTCGGACGGAAACCCTGAACGGCAGCACCGTCGCCCCGGCGAAGAGCAGCGCCTCCGCCACCTTCGCCTTCTTCTTCGGCGGAACCACGAATACTACGCACCCGCCGCCTCCCGCTCCACAGACCTTGCCTGCCTGTGCGCCATGACGCCGGGCTGTGCGCATCAGCTTTTCAATATAGGACGTAGAAATAGCAGGAGCGTTTCGCCGCCGGGCCTGCCAGTCCTGCTCCAACAGACGCGCGAAATCGTTCCACCGTCCGCCGAGCAGAGCTTCGCGCATCCGGCAGGCGGCGTCGGCAATCTTGGCGAAGTTGTTGTGCAACTTGCGGTCGCCGTCCATGGTTCGCTGGAAGACCGTCCAGTTGTTCACGCCCGACCGGCGCGGTTTGCCGGTGTAGGCCAGCAACAGGCGCGACTCCAACTCCTTGCGATTCACACGCAACCCTTCCCGCCGGGTGACAATCGGGTCGAGGTGAATTGCGCTGACTCCTCCGTAAGCTGCCGGGTAGTGATCCTGCACGCCGGTGGGGACGTGCAAAACTTTTACCTCGATGTCCCGCACCAGAGAAACGAAATCCTGGGCGGAAAAGTTCCTTCCCAGCCACCCCCGCCGGGTGCGGGGCAGGCGGGAAAGCGCGGCAGCGATGGCAACGCCCAACGTACTGGAACCTCCCAGCCCTGCCCCGGCAGGAACTTCCGACCATGTCGTCAAAATCAAACCTTTCGTGGGAGCGAAGTAGCGCACCAGTTCCGCCAGCAACGGCAACCGGAAGCGGGACTTCTTTTGCAACGCCCGCAGCGAGGCAAACACTTCCCGCTGCCCGGTATCGCGGTTGATCAGCGTAATGCGGGAGGCTTTTTGTGGTTCGAGAACGCAGTGGGCATAACGGTTGATGGCGACGTTGACCGTCATCGCCCGGGGAAAGAGCAGGAAGAGCGGCCAGAGGTCGAGCGTCCCCCCGGCCAGGTCAATTCGCGCGGGTGCGGTGGCGTGTAGTTTCATAACAAAGCTGCCGATAGCAGCGCATTCCGGTGGGGTTGACGTCCCGCCCTACAAACCGGACTCCAGGCGAAGAACGCTTCTCGGGTAGTCAACCGTCACGGAATAATTCTTAATAAAGTTGTAACCGACGATACCCTTC
>CBDUYQ010000193.1:0-3347 GCA_965371475.1 uncultured bacterium | reverse complement strand
GTAAGCCCGGAGGCGGTCCGGGAACGCTTTGCCGGTGATGTGGGACAGAGCCTGTTCTGGGTTCCCCTGGGGAAGCGCCGCCGGGCGGTGGAGGAGATTCCCTGGGTGGAGTCCGCTGCGGTGGAGCGTATCCTCCCGGACAAACTGCGAGTGTTTTTGGTAGAACGTACGCCGGTGGCCTTCCTCCGGCAGGGGAACTTCCTCTGGCTGATTGATGCCGAGGGCGTCCTGCTCCCGGTCCCGGAAGGAGGTGATTACAACTTCCCCGTGGTCACCGGGATTCCGGAGTCCTTCTCCCGCGAGCAGCGGACGGTGAGGGTAAAGCTCTACCTGGATTTGCTGGCAGAGGTGGACGCCAGCGGCAAGGCCCACAGCGCACAGCTTTCCGAGGTGGATGTTTCCGACCTGGAAGATGTCACGGTAGTGGTTCCCGGTCCGGCCGGGGCCGTGCGGGTACACTTCGGCCGGGGGCGGTACGGAGAGAAGTTCGAGTCGTTTCAGGAGCACCGGTCGCTCTGGCAGAAGAGAGGCGAGGTGGTGCAGTCGGTGGACCTGCGCTACCGCGGGCAGATTGTGCTCAACCCCGACCGCAACAAGGTGGCCCGGCGATGAAAAAGAACGGCCGCCCGTTAGTGGCGCTGGATCTGGGCAACAGCCACGTCACCGCGCTGATTGCCGAACTCGACGAGAGGGACCGCGTGCAACTGCTCGGCGCCGGGCGCGCAGAGTCCAAAGGGTTCCGGAAGAGTATCCCCGTCAACCTGGACGCCGCCGTGGAGGCCACCCGCCACGCCATCGAAGCTGCCGAACAGACCGCCGGGGTCGAAGTGGACCGTGCCGTGATCGGGGTGGCCGGTTCGCACATCCGCAGCTTCAACAGCCGGGGCGGGACTTCGCTGGGCGTCCGGTCGCGCGAGGTAGCGGCCGAAGACGTCCACCGCGCCATCGAAGCTGCCCGCGGCGTTCGCTTGCCGCCCGAGCAGCAGTTGCTCCATGTGCTGCCGCAGGAGTATTTGCTCGACAACGAGACCGGCATCCGGGAACCGCTGGGACTGCTGGGGAAGCGTCTGGAAGTTAACGTCCATCTGGTGACGGCGGGCATCACACCCACGCAGAACCTGGTATCCGTGGCCAACCGCACCGGACTGGTGGTGGAAGATACCGTGCTGTCGTCGCTGGCGGCAGCGGAAGCCTGCCTGATGCCTGACGAAAAGGAGATGGGTGTACTGCTGATCGATATCGGCGGTGGCAGCACCAACTGGATTGTGATTGCCGACCGGGCGCCGCGCGAAAGCGGCGTGGTTCCCGTCGGCGGCGAGCACTTTACCAATGACATTGGAGTCGGTTTACGATGTCCCCTCTGGGAGGCGGAGAGGATCAAGCGCGCCTACGGCTGTGCTGCCATGCGTTGGGCCGGGCAGGACACGCTCTTTGAAGTCCAGAGCCTGGGCGAGCGCCCGGCGCGGGTGTCCTCAAAGCGCGCGTTGTGTGAGATTATTGAACCGCGCGCCGAGGAGTTAGTGGATTTGCTGAAACACGAATTGGACCATGCGGGTTATGCCGAGTTGCCCTCCGCCGGTGTTGTGCTGACCGGCGGCGGCGCGCAGCTCGACGGTATGCTGGAACTCCTCTCCCATGTTTTTCAGGTGCCGGTGCGTCTGGGGTTGCCGAAGGGCATTCACGGCAGCAACGGCGTTCTCGCGAGTCCCGCCTGTGCGACGGCTGCTGGATTGCTGTTGCATGCCGGCCGGGTGCGCCGGGCGCAAGGCCTCCGGCAGAACGGCTGGTGGAGAAAAGTGAAGCGCGTGTTCGGCAACGGGCAGGGAAGGTAAATCGATGGCGAGACCGAAGAGAAAACTGAAAAAAGTGAACAGCCGGGGCCACTCGCGCAACGGAGCAGGTGGACTGAACGTAGCGCGCATCAAGGTCATAGGGGTTGGCGGCGGCGGTTGCAACGCCGTGGACCGGATGATTCGCGCCCGGGTGCAGGGGGTGGAGTTCCTGGCGGCGAACACCGACCTGCAAGTGTTGAAGCTTTCCAAGGCACCCCAGAAAATCCAGCTGGGCGCCAAACTCACCAAGGGACTAGGGTCCGGCGCCAATCCGGAAATCGGGCGGCAGGCCGCTCTCGAAGACACCGAACGGCTGGTCGAAGCGGTTGAAGGCGCCGACATGGTTTTTATTACGGCCGGGCTGGGCGGAGGCACCGGCACCGGCGCGGCGCCGATTATTGCCGGATTGGCGACCGAACTGAGCGCGCTGACCGTCGCCGTTGTGACCAAACCTTTCGGGTTTGAAGGACGCCGCCGGATGCTCCAAGCCGAGCAGGGTTTGGCGGAGTTGATGAACGCAGTCGATACCCTCATCTGCATCCCCAATGAGTCCCTGTTGCAGGCGGTGGAGCCGGGCACAAGTTTCTTCGAGGCGTTCCGGCTGGCCGACGACATCTTGCGGCAAGCGGTGCAGGGCATCACCGACATTATTACCATCCCCGGCGTCATCAACCGCGACTTTGCCGATGTGCGCGCGGTGATGAAAGGCATGGGCTACGCCGTGATGGGGACTTCCGTGGCACGGGGCAAGAACCGTGCGGTGGAGGCCGTCAAGCAGGCCATGTCGAGTCCGTTGCTGGAAGAGGGTTCGATTGAGGGCGCACGCGGCGTGCTGCTCAACATAACCGGGTCGTCCAACCTCGGGTTGCACGAAGTGCAGGAGGCCAGCGCCAAGGTACAGGAGGTGGCCCACGAGGACGCCAACATTCTCTTCGGCGCGGTGGAGGACGAAGGGATGAAGGACAGCGTAAAGATTACCGTGATTGCCACCGGCTTCCACAACAGCCGTCCGCAGGCGGTGGACCGCTCTTTTTCCGCCGGACGGCGGGTGGAACCGGTCAAGCCTCTGATTGAGAAAGGGGCAAAGACCAAGCCGGGCATCGCGCCCCGCATCGCGCCGCCTGCCGACCCCGCCGATTTGGATACACCGGCATTTTTGCGCCGACGTTGAAGCAGGACTTCCTGGGAGTTCGGCGTGAGAGGTTTTCTGTTCTGGAGAGAAACGCGGACAGGCCCCGCAAAATAACTGCGGGGTAAAAATGTCCGCGCCACTGACAAGGAAATTTTGACTCCGGGAAGTTATTCGGTGGGGCAGACACTTGCCCTGAGCAAAGCCGAAGGGTTTCTGTCTGCCGTCTTTGAGGAGCAAGGTGAGGTGACGCCGATAGCCCTTCCACGTGAGATTCATCGACATCTGCTGGCCGAAGCGCGCGCAGCGTTACCCAACGAGTGCTGCGGCCTGCTGGGCGGGCGCGGCTGTGAAGTGACGCAGATTTTTCCCTGCACCAACCAGCT
>CBDUYQ010000192.1:0-3347 GCA_965371475.1 uncultured bacterium | reverse complement strand
TGAAGTGCAGCTTGCCGATGTTGGCGTGGACCACGAACATCGGCGGCGAGGCGGCCACCTGCTTCAGGCCGGAGATTTTTACGTCGCGCCCGCCGGGGACGGTGGTGCGTCCCAGGTCGAGCTTTTTGAGGAACTGTTTCAGCACGGCGTCGGTGAGTTTGCGGCGATGGTTTTTCGCTCCGGTGGCGATGAGCTCGCGGATTTTGTGAACGCGCTGGCCTTCCAAAGCGGAAATAAAGATGGCGGGAACGTAGTCCAGGAACTTGAGTTTGTAGCGCATCTTTTTGGCCCAGGTGTCGTGGGTGAAGGCGTCCTTTTCGACCGCGTCCCATTTATTGACGGCCAGCACCAGCGCGCGGCCGCTCTGGTGGGCGTAGCCCGCAATGGTGGCGTCGAGCGCGGTGACGCCCTCGGTGGCGTCAATGAGCATGACGGCTACGTCGGCGCGTTCCAGATGACGCCGGGCCATCACCACGCTGAGTTTTTCCGCTACCAGTTTGGTCTTGCCCTTGCGGCGGATGCCGGCGGTATCGACGATGCGCCACCAGCGGCCTTCGGTTTTGAGCAGGGTATCGACGGCGTCGCGGGTGGTGCCGGGCTCGTCGGTGACAATCGAGCGCTCCTCGCCCACCAGCCGGTTGAGCAGAGTGGATTTCCCGACGTTGGGCCGGCCGATGATGGCGATGTTCAGGTCAATGTCGAGCACCGATTCGACTCCGGCGGGTTCCGCGCTGCGTTTGCCGGGGAGCCCGTCCACCAGCGCTTCCAGCAGTTCGGCCACGCCGTTGCCGTGCTCGGCGCTTAAGGGAAGGACGGGTTCGATGCCGAGCCGGTGGAAAGGCAGTGCGTCGGGCTCGACCCCTTTGGCGTCCACTTTGTTGGCGGCGAGGACAAGCGGTTTGCCGGTCCGCTGGAGCAGCAGCGCCAGTTCTTCATCGAGCGGCGTCAGCCCGGCGCGGGCGTCCACTACGAGGACGAGCTGGGCGGCGGTTTCGATGGCTGTTTTCGCCTGCCGGACAATCTCCTTTGGCATGGCGTCCTTTTCGTTGGGCACCATCCCGCCGGTATCGACCAGTTCAAACGATTGGCCGCCCCAGGTCACGGTGCCGTAGATGCGGTCGCGGGTGATGCCGGGCTCGTTGGTGACAATCGAGCGGCGGGTGCCGGTCAGGCGGTTAAACAGCGCCGACTTGCCTACGTTGGGCCGTCCGACAATGGCGACCAGCCGCGCGCTTTTTTCCGCCCGCGCGGGCGGAGTCTTACGGGTGGCGGGTTTTCGTTTGGGTCTCATGACACAGGCCTCAAGTCAGCCTGTGCTATTGTAACGTGCAAAGGGCATACGGTCTGGATGCATTACGAAGAGTTCCCGAAAGGGGTTTCCGCACACTTGGGGCCATGAACGACGACACACTCGAAGCCGGAGCAGAACACCAGACAGCTGCGGAGCCTTCTCTGGCCGATTTTTTCGGTCCCGAGGGGCCGCTGGCCCGTTCCCACCCGCAATATGAGTTCCGGCAGGGGCAGTTGGAGATGGCGGAAGCTGTCGAGCGCGCCTTTGCCGGGAAGCAGCACCTGGTGGTCGAAGCCGGGACCGGCACCGGCAAGACGCTCGCCTACCTGATTCCCGCGCTCCGCAGCGGCCAGAAGGTGGTCATCTCGACCGGCACCAAGAATTTGCAGGAGCAGCTCTTCCAGAAGGATATTCCCTTTTTGGAGAAGTGCCTGGGGCGGCCCATCCGCGCCTGCTACATGAAGGGCCGGGCCAACTACCTCTGCCGCCAGAAACTCTACGACATCACCGACCAGCCTGTGCTCAAGGGGCTGGAGGAGATGGACCACTACGCCCAGATCAAAGAGTGGGACACCAAAACCGAAATGGGCGACCGCGCCGAGCTACCCGTCCTGCCCGATGACAGCACGCTCTGGCCCAAGGTGGACGCGCGCAGCGAGTCCTGCACCGGGCAGAAGTGCGCGCAGTTCGAGCGCTGCTTTATCACGCTGATGCACCAGCGCGCCGCCGCCTCTGACATCGTGATTGTGAACCACCACCTGTTCTTTGCCGACCTGGCGGTGCGGCAGGACGACTTTGCCGCCATCCTGCCCGACTTCCACGCCGTCATCTTCGACGAGGCGCACCAACTCGAGGATGTGGCCAGCCAGTACTTCGGGTTGCAGGTTTCCAACTACCGGATAGAAGACCTGACCCGCGACGCCGAACAGCTTATCCGCACCAAGGACATCGAGGCGGGCAAGGTGGCCGGCGTGCTGCGGAAACTCCGCCAGGCGAACGAGGAGTTTTTTTCCTCCTTTCCCGGAGACGAGGGGCGTTACCCCTTCAACAACCGAGAGGCTTTTCTGGAGCGGCACACGGAGGCCTACGAAGCTATTACCGGGCGGCTGAAAAGTTTGGAGACCGCGCTGGCAGCGATGCCCGACAAGCCCGAAGAGATTTTTACCCTCATCCGCCGGGCCGGGGACCTCCGCCGGGCGATAGAGTTCCTGCTGGAGTCCGATGACCGCAGCTTCGTCTTCTGGTTCGAGCGGCGCGGGCGCGGTGTCTTTGTGCAGGCGACACCGATTAACGTCTCCGAGTTGCTGAACGAGCAGCTGTTCGAACGCTATGACACGATTGTCCTGACATCGGCCACACTTGCGGTGACGGGCAACTTCGAGTACGTCAAACGGAGGCTGGGGCTGGCGCACTGTGACGAGGTTGTGGTGACTTCCCATTTTGATTACGAGGCGCAGGCGGTGCTCTATCTGCCGGGCGAGGCGCCGGATGTCCGCCACCCGGACTTTGCGGCCTCCGCGGCGGAAGAGATTGTGCAACTGCTCGATATTTCGCAAGGGCACGCCTTTGTGCTCTTTACCAGCTACCACCAGATGAAGGAGGTCCACCGGCGCGTTTCGGCGCGGATTGACTACCCTGTCCTGCTGCAGGGGACGGCGCCGCGCTCCGTCCTGCTGGATGAGTTCCGGGAAACCCCCAACGCCGTGCTGTTTGCCACCGCCAGTTTCTGGCAGGGGGTGGACGTGCAGGGCAGGCAGTTAAGCTGTGTCATCATAGACCGGCTGCCCTTTGCCGTGCCCAGCGACCCGGTGGTGCAGGCGCGCTGCCAGGCGTTGCAGGAGGAGGGGCACAACCCGTTTATGGAGTACCAGGTGCCGGAGGCGATTATTTCGCTCAAGCAGGGGCTGGGCCGGTTGCTGCGCTCGCGCGCTGACCGCGGCGTGCTCTCGATTCTCGACAACCGCGTCCGCAAGAAGCAGTATGGTAGACTGTTTTTGGAGAGCCTGCCGCCTTACCGGATTACTTCCAAGCTCGAAGACGTTCGGCAGTTTTTCCA
>CBDUYQ010000191.1:0-3371 GCA_965371475.1 uncultured bacterium | reverse complement strand
AAAAACCCGCTGCCGCCGTAGAAGAGCCTTCCCCCTCGGAACCCGTAGCGGAGACTCCGGCGGAAACCTCCAACCAAGCAGCGGCCAAGGAACCCAAAGCCGCCGAGCAAGTCCCTGCCGAGACTACTAAAAAAACAGAGCCTGTGGCCCCGGCGGAAGTTCCCCAAGAACCTGCTGAGGAGGCAGCCCCGGCGGCTGACACAACCGCCGTAGAAAAACCCGCTGCCGCCGTAGAAGAGCCTTCCCCCTCGGAACCCGTAGCGGAGACCCCGGCGGAGACTCCCGCAGCAACCTCCACTGACGACGAAGCGGTAGAGGAAGAACCGGAACTCAGCCACGCTGACATGGAGCAACTCATCGACGAGTACAGCGGCGCGGGCGCCCCAACCACCGGCGAAATCAAGCCGGGCAAGGTCGTCAACGTCACCTCGGACGGTATCGTTGTGGACTTGGGCCTCAAAGGCGAGGGTCTGGTTCCCCTGGCCGAATTCCAGGACGAAGCCGGCAACATCACCACCAAGGCGGGCGATACCTTCGACGTCCTGGTGGAGTCCAGCCACTCCACCGAAGGGTACATCCCCTGCTCGGCCGACGGCGCCTACCGCCTTCGCCTGTGGGAGTACGTCGAGACCGCCGAAAGGACCAAGGAAAAGGTCCGCTGCCGCGTCACTGACCGGACCAAAGGCGGATTTGAAGTTGACCTGCTCTTCCCCATCACCGTGCCCGGTCACCGTCCGATGAGCGGGTTTATCCCCGGCTCGCAGATGGACCTGCGTCCGGTTCGGCACTGGGAAGGCTTTCTGAAACGCGAGATCCAAGCGCAGGTGATTCGTTACAACCGCCGCCGCGGTAACATTGTCCTGAGCCGCCGCACGCTGCTCGAAGCCGAACAGGTCGAGCGCAAGAAGCTGTTCGATGAAATCATCGTCGAGGGCGCCACCCTCAAGGGCACCGTCAAGAACATGACCGACTACGGCGCTTTCATCGACCTCGGCGGCATCGACGGCCTGCTCCACGTCACCGACATCTCCTACCAGCGGCTCTCCCACCCCTCGGAGAAGCTGAAGGACGGGCAGGAAATCACCGTCAAGGTCCTCAAAGTCGACAAGAAGAAAGAGCGCGTTTCACTCGGCCTCAAGCAGCTCGAAGCCAACCCGTGGGACGCCGTCGAGACAAAATACAAGGTCGGCGAGCGCGTGAAGGGCCGCGTGACCCACCTGGTCGATTACGGCGCGTTCATCGAACTCGAACCCGGCCTCGAAGGCCTGATCCACGTCTCCGAGATGAGCTGGACCAAAAAGATCCGCCACCCGAATCAGATGCTTAACGAAGGCGACGGGGTGGAAGCCGCTGTGCTCGAAATCCAGCCCAAGGAAAAGCGCATCTCGCTCGGCCTGCGGCAGACCCTCCCTGACCCCTTTCAGGAAGTGGCGCAACGCTTCCCCGTGGGCAGCGTTATCGAAGGCAAGGTCACCAGCCTGATCGACTTTGGCGCCTTCGTCGAAGTGGAAACCGGCGTCGAGGGCCTGATCCACACCAGCGAGCTGAGCTGGAACAAGAAGAACAAAAAGGCCTCCTCGGTGGTCAAGAAGGGCGAGGCGGTCAAAGCCAAGGTCATCAAAGTGGATATCCTCAACCGCCGCTTGAGCCTGAGCCTGAAAGACCTCACCCCCGACCCGATTGCCACCTACATCAGCCAGCACCGCGTTGACGACACCGTCAAAGGCAAGCCCACCCGCAAGACCGACTTCGGCGTGTTCGTGGAACTGGCCGAGGGCGTCGAGGGCCTTTGCCACATCTCCGAACTGCCCTATGACGACAAAGACGCAATCAAAAAGGGCGAGGAGTACGAGTTCAAGATCGTCAAACTCACCCCCAATGACCGCCGCATCGGCCTGAGCATCAAGGCTATGGACGCTGTGGCAATGAAAGACTACGGTGACTCCCAGCCGCGCTCAACCGCTACCCTGGCGGAAATCATGAAGTCCAAGGGCATTACCGGCTCCCGTAAGTAAAGAAAAGATTGCACTTTCCCCTGCCGGCGGTGTTATAATACGCCTCGCGTTGCCGGTTGGGGCCGGCAGCCTTTCCCCGGGGAAGAGGGGACAAATCACACCCTGTTGAGGTGAGCAGCCATGACCAAGGCCGACCTGGTGGAAGAAGTTTCTCGCGCCATTGAATCCACTCGCAAGGACGCCGAAGCCATCGTCGAAACCGTCTTCGGCAGCGTCATCAAATCCCTGCAATCGGACGACAAGATTGAAGTCCGCGGCTTTGGCAGCTTCCGCACCCGCCGCCGCCGTGGCCGCGTGGGCCGCAACCCCAAGACCGGCGCCAAGGTCGATGTACCCCCCAAGCGGATTCCCTTCTTCAAACCCAGCAAGGAGTTGAAGGAGTTGATCAACAACGAGTCGAAGGGCGCTGCCCCGGCTCCTGCAACCGACTCCTGAGGCATGGACCATCTCTGGACGCCCTGGCGCTACCAGTACATCAAGTCCGCTGACGACCAGCCGGGCTGCATCTTCTGCCAGGCGCTCGATTCCGGCGACGATGAAGCCGCCCTTATCCTCCACCGCGCCCAGCGCAACTTTGTCGTCCTCAACCGCTACCCCTATACCAACGGCCACCTGATGATTGCTCCGCTCGCCCACGGCGGCGAACTGGAAAACATCCCGGCAGACACCCTGGCCGAAATGATGCAACTGGCCCAGCAGGCGCAGAGGGCCATAAAGGAAGTCTATGAGCCCGACGGGTTTAACCTCGGCATGAACCTCGGCCGCGCCGCCGGCGCTGGCGTAGTGGGCCACATCCACTTGCACGTCCTGCCCCGCTGGGTCGGCGACACCCCCTTCATTACCACTACCGCCGAAACCCGCACCCTCCCCGAAGAACTCTCCACCACCTTCAAAAACCTTAAACCGTTTTTTTGAGTAGCCTGTCATTCCGAGACCTGCCCTACCTCACGTCCGGAAGGGGTGCGGAGTTTATCCCGCCAACGGCGGGGCACCCGCCCACCTGTCATTCTGAAGCGAACCGGCAACCATTAGCCTGTCATTCTGAGGAGGCGTAAGCTGACGAAGAATCTCATCCTGCGGGATACGGACACTTCGGCAAAGTTACCTCGTATTGCACGGGATGAGATTCTTCACTCCGCCCGCCTATGGCGGGCTTCGTTCAGAATGACAGACCGCTGTGCACTGATAACAGGCCGCTGCTCGCTGGCCACCAGCCACTGCTCCACCCTTGCCGCTTTCTTCCCTTGCCGATAGAATCATTGTTTGCTGCACAGGGCTTCCCACCGGAGTGAGCGATGCAATTCGACCTGAGTGAAGAGCACAAGCTGATACAGTCCACCGTCCGCGAGTTCGCCG
>CBDUYQ010000190.1:0-3433 GCA_965371475.1 uncultured bacterium | reverse complement strand
TTGCTGGCTAAAAACTCTTCACCAGCACGACAATGATATTGCTCAGTGCCTCCAAGTCGCCCAGGTCGAGCACCTCGCCGGCCGAGTGCGAGTAGCGCAGCGGCCAGGCCAGGGGGATATCCACCGCGCCGTAGCGGACAAACGCCGCGCCGTCGTTCCCGCCGTTCATGGTGCCATACTGCACCGGGATGCGGTTCTGCCGCGCCAGTTGCACCACCTTATCAACGTACTCGCGCGGGACGATGTTGGAGCTATCGATCGCCCGCACCACAAAGCCCTTGCCGAGCTGTCCGTAAGCGAAGCGCCGCGATTCCAGCGGCGAGTCGGAAGAGACAAAGGTATCGACAGCGAAAACAAAGTCGGGCGTGCTGTTGCGCTCGGCCAGCCGGGCGGCCACATGTTTGGCGCCGAAGAGGCCCAACTCTTCTTCGACGGCCCAGACGAAGGTGACCTGGCGGCTAATCTCTTCCGGATTGATCTCCCACAGCGCAGCCAGCAGGGCGGCGGAGCCGCAGCGGTCGTCGCAACTGCGCCCGCTCACGCGCTTGCCCGCCAGCGTGCGGAACTTCTTGGGGACGGTCACCGGGTCGCCCGCCTCGATGCCGAGTTTGCTGATTTCTGCTGCGTTGGCGGCGCCGGTGTAGGCCGTGTAACCTCGGCCACCGCGCACCGGCACGAACTTTTTGGTCAGGTATTCCTCGGGCACTTCAATAATGGCGGGGACCTGTCCGTTGGCCGTGTGAATCAAAACCGAGTGGCCCAGAAAGTACTCTTCCCGCAGGCCGCCGCGCGAGCGCAGCTTCAGCCGCCCGTCTTCCAGGATTTCTTCCACCTCCCAGCCGATCTCGTCCGTGTGCGCCACAAACAACAACTCCGGCTTGCTGCTCTCCTGCCCGAAGGTGACTATGACGTTGCCCTTGGCATCCACCGTGGCCCACTTCCGCGCCCATGCCGGCATCAACTCCTGAATCTTTGCGGCGACCGCCTCCTCGTGTCCGCTCACGCCGTAGGTTTCGACCAGCGCATGCAGCAGGCCGCCCACCAGAGGTTTCTCCGAGGGTGTGAAGGGTTCTTCCTGCGCCCGGGCCGGCCCCGGTTTATCGCCCGGCAGTTTGAAACCAAGGTGCGCGGCCAGCAGTTCACCCACGGCGCGGAGGTCTTTCCCGCTCACCACCTCCGCCGGGGTCTGCGGGAACTTGACCGGAAAGCCGAGCGCCACCGAGCGCGCGGGCAGTTCCACCGGGCCGTAGTACCGCGCCCGGGGGGCGGACTGGTTTTCCGCTGCTTGGGGCTTGTCACCCAATGTCTGTGCCAGCAGTTGGTCGCGCAGCGTGGTGTCTTCGCCCAAGGCGGCCACCTGCACACCTGAACCGAGTGGCGAGGTATCGCCCCGCAGCGGCTGCACGAAAAAGATTTCCTCTGCGCTATGACCTTGAAGGATGCGGCTCAGTCCCACATTGCCGGCGTAGCGCCGCGTGACAAAGGCCACGGTCAGCGTGCCCTGCATCCGGTTGGCGTCCAGGTTTTCCAGCAGCTTGATCAGCACGGCGGCTCCGGCGCGCGAACTGATAAACGGCGCGGTCATCTGATCGTTGGCCAGTCCGAAGAACTCCTTTTCCAGCGTCAGCGGGGCCAGGATGTCGCCTCCGGCCATGCGCGCCGCCGCCGGGCTTCTGGCGCCGACGTCGATGTAAACCTCGTCGAGGTGGTCCACCACAAGGTCTTCCGGGTTCTGCCGGCCACCCTGCAAGTGGGTGGAAAGCCCGGCAAAGACGCCGCTGGTTTTCGCGCCCCGCCGCCCGCCAATCGTCACCGGCTGGTTGGCGTGGAGCAGGTCGAACCAGGGGTGGACGCCGAACGGCGGCAGCCGCTGCACCCGCAGGTAGCCCTCTTCGGTGATGCCGCTGACGAAGTAGCCCGGCTCGTCGATGGGCGTGATGATAAGCCGGTGGGGGGAGCCCAGGCCCACGCGCGCGATGACGTTCTGGAGGTTATCTACCGTGACCTCCAGGTTGGAGCCCGCAGGCCGGTTGCGCTTGAGCCGCCCGGCGAGGTAGGCGCTGACCTCGTGTTCATAGCCACTCACGCCCTGCAACTCGGCCAACTCTTCCACCGTCTGCTGCAAGGATAATGACTGGAAGGCCGCCACCGGCAGCGCCGACAGTGTCAACAGGGCGGATAAAAGCAGTACCATCAGCAAACGTTTCATAGAAAAGGCTCCCCGGAAAATGGTGTGTGTGAAAGGAGGATTCTACCCGCCCGCTCCCCGCCCCGCAACCTCGCCACCAGAAGCTTGTTGTCAGGCGTACAATTTGCGCATATATCGGACGGATTCCCGTATCAAGGACTTGAGCGTTGACGGGTCAATGTCATCCAAGGTCCTTACGTACAGGCAGGACTTGCCGGTCTTGTACTTGCCCAGTTTTTTCAGCAACCCGTCATAGCGGCCGAAACCGGCCATGAGGTAGAGGGTCAAGTTCAGCTTGCGAGGCGAAAAGCCGGTCAGAAACCAGTCACCTTCCCGGCCGCTGGCATACTTGTAGTGATACGTTCCAAAGCCCACCATACTGCTGCCCCACATTTTGGGTTTTGCCTTGGTGACCTCCCCCATCAGCTTCAGGAGCTTCCGGCAGTCTCGCCGCATCTTCTCATCCGCGATTCCGTCAATAAACTTCTTGACGCTCTTCCCGGTTCCCTTGGTTTTCAACTCTGCCATAGCTCCCCGTAGGAATGTTTAGAATGGCGGAGGAGGAGGGATTTGAACCCTTTCTCCTCGCCAGAGTCCCAAGGAAATTTCCTGGAATTACTGTTCAGTTTCAGCTTCTGTAGCTTCCTTGGCGTCTTCCTTCTTGGATTCTTCCTTTTTATCCATCACCGGGCCTTCGTCCTTCCACTCGACTCCGCGGACGTACTTTTCCATCCACTTGAGGTCCTCTACCAAGCGGGTGCGCTGATGCCGCGGCTCGCGCAGTCCGTGCGGCTCGCGCGGGAAGCGGAGGAATCGCGCAGGCACGCCCTTCTCCCAGAGCGCATTGAAGAAATTCATGCTCTGTTCGATGGTATCGGTGGTGTCTCGTTCGCCGTGGTGGATCAACGTGGGGGTTGTCGCATTCTGGATGTGGGTCAGCGCCGACTTTTCGCGGAAACCCTCGGGGTTGCTCCACGGGTCGCCCCCGATGTACCACAACCCTACGTCGAAATTGAAACCCTGCCCGTACTCTGAGGTCCAGTCGGCCACCATCGCGCCCAGCGAAGCCGCCTTAAAGCGGGTGGTGTGCGTGATGGTCCACCCGCCGAGGATGCCGCCGTAGCTCCACCCGCGCACACCCATTCGTTCCGGGTCGGCGATGCCTTTCTCGATGAGGAAATCCACTCCGGTCATCAGGTCCTGAAAGTCGCCGCCGCCGATGTCACGCATGTTGCCCCGGAGCAA
>CBDUYQ010000189.1:0-3435 GCA_965371475.1 uncultured bacterium | reverse complement strand
CCTCCAAGCTGTCGTTCGATTTTTCATTTGTCACTCCTTGGGGAAATTAAAATTTTACAGAGCGCTGATGACGCCGCGTTCGAAATCGTCGGAGCCGGAACCAAAACCGCCGCCGCCGGAAGGGCCCGCGCCGCCGATGTCCGCCGAGGGCGCGGTCTGTTTGGTCAGGTGGGCGGGCAAAGAGTAGAGACCGGCAGTACCGTCCCATGTGATCTGGGCGTCGGGGAGTTCGTCGAGCGGCTCATAGGGAACCCAGAGGCGGCCCGAGGTGAGGGTAATAAAGTCCACTTCGAGGTCTTCGCTGGCGGGCGAGGCGGCGGTGGCCCCCGACCAGAGAAAGACGTTGAGTGCGTCGGGGACCTGCTGGTCAGCGCGAAGCTGGAAGATGACGTGCCGGATGATAAAAGCCGGGCCGACCGTGTTGGCAGCGAGAGTGGCTTCGAACTTGGTGGAGTCGGCACGGGCGTAGTCTTCGGCGTCCGAGTCGAGCTTGAGGCGAATGTCCTTGTCGTAAGTTCCGCTCGAACCGGTATGGCGAAGCGAAACGGCGAGCGTGACAAACTGACCGGGCTTGAAGAGACGGCCGAGGTTTTTCCAGAGCGAGCGGAGGCCGATATTGTCCACCGAAGAGGCGGCGGTCTTGAGCTTGACGCGGTCATCAGCGACGAGGTGCTCGATGTCAGTGGGGACGGCGGGTGTGCCGGAAGCGTTCGTGTACTCCTGCCAGTAGCGCGGGCGGTCAGACCCCTCCTGCCCGCTGATGCCGCCGCGGAAGAAACTTCCGTTGCCGAGCACGTTGCGCAGCCGGGGCGCGTTGAGGGCAAAGCCGCCGCCGGGTTCGGGGCACTCGACAACCTGCTGCTGCGGCCCGGCGGTATCCACGAAAACGGAGCCGGAGTACTCGAGCGTGTGCAGGCTGCGGGAACCGTTGGGCTCGTCGATGATTTCAAGGACTTCAAAGTCGCGCTCGGTGCTGTACTCCAGATCGGCGGGCGCGGTGAGGAGATCGCCGGGCAGCAGGTCGATTACCTCCGGACCGGGGGTTAGCGTAAAAGACGCCTGCCGGGTAAGCGAAAGCGTACGGCGCTTGAGGTGCTCGGCGAGCCGCTCGGCGCGCTCGGCGGTGGAGTTGCCCAGATCCACTTCGGCGCGGAGGATGCGTCCGACTTCGTCCTGGTGGTCTTCGTCACTGACCTCTTTGAGTTGCGGTTGGAAGTCCTGACGAGGATCGTTGCAGGCCGCGCCGGAATCAAGCGCGCGGTAACGGAAAAGGAACTGGTTGGCGGCTGAGCGCAGGGAGCGGCGCGAGAGTTGCAACGAGTCAGCGGCGATTTCTCCGCGCCCGGCGGTGAGCAGCGAGGAACGGGGCTGATCAACCAGGGGCGCGAGTTTGCCGTTGCGCTCCAGCAGAAAGGCGCGGCCCAGCAACAGCAACCACTCGAGCGCGCGCAACAGGTCGGTGCGCTCTACATAAGCGACGTGCGACTCGAAGCGGTTGACCACCTGAGAGTTGATGGTGAGGTCGGCGTCGCAGAAATCGGCCCAGGCGCGCCAGGCAGCGAAGTCGAGCCGGTCTTTGACGCTTGATGGCAGGGCTTCGCCCACCAACGCCTGAGGAAAAAGAAACCGGCGCAAAAGAAGATCGAGCGCGCACCAGGCCGGGTTGAAGGAGTAGGCGAAGGCGGTCTGGGTTCCGCTGCTGTCGAATTGGCGGACCTTGAGCGTACGGTAGATGCCGCGGACATCGAACTCGGGGCCGGGCTGGGTGGGTTCGCGGTGAAGTTTGAGCGCAACGTAGGCGGTGCGGCTGAAGGTGAGCGCCGGGGCGAAACTCGCCGGAAAGAAGGTACAGATTTTCTGGTTGCGGGTGGCGGGGGTAGTTTCGGTTCCCTGCTCGCCTTCGAGGCCGGGGTGGAAGTGAAAGAGAGAGGTATCGTTCAGGTCGATTTCGAGGCCGTTGACCCAGACACGCTCGGCCAAGTCCCACTCGCCTTCGCCCAGGGCGAGGAAGAGCGTGACGGACTCGTCCGCGTTCTGCTGCTCGAAGACGACGTTGCCGCCGACGATGTGCCGTCCGTAGGCCAGGGTCACGGGGCGGTCGAGCGCGGCGGTGAGCAGTTCGAGCTTTTCCGTCTGACCCGACGGCGGCAGCGGGCGGCCGACAGAAAATTTTTCTGTAAATACGAGGCTCATGGTTGTTTGCTCACAGAGAACGGCAATAAAGTTCCACCACAGAAACCGCAGACACAAATGTCTGCGCCACCAAAACCTGGAGAGGGGTGAGGCAGGCATTCCTGCCTGCCGTGCCTGTCCTGAGCGCAGTCGAAGGAAGCGGAGTCGAATGGTCTGCCCCACCCAGTAATTTTTTTGGCGTCATCATAAAAGCTCCGGAACAAAAGGAGTGCGCCTGCCGGAATCGGGGTCGAAGCCGCGAGGCAAGAGGCGTGACTGAAAGGAACGCTGAACAATGGGGAGCAAAGTTGGGAAGCCGTTGAAGGCCAGGGTGCGGGCGCGCGTTTCGCAGGAAGGCGCGAAGTCCTTGGGACAGGCGGCGTGCAGCACACGATAAGTGTCAGTGACGGCGGGGACGGGGTTGAAATCGGGTTCACCGGCTTCGAGGGTGAATGCGGTGGCGGTGTTGGAACTGACGCGGCGCAGTTGGCCGGCCCCGGCGCCGGAAACAAGGTAGAGAAACTGCCCGGCGTGCTCGCCGGTTGTCATTGCAAGAGTGGTGTCAGTGAGGGAGCGGGCGGCGGCGGACGAAGGAACGCTTTCAAGCCTTGCGGAAGAAGAAGTCAGCAGCAGGCGCGGCGCGCCTTGGGGCAGGTCGAAGACGCGGAACTTGGTTGTGCCATCGGGCGTGGTGCCCCACGGGTGGTAAAGAATAAAGACGGTGGCGTTGTTGGAACGGATGCGGCGGAGTTGTCCCCGGCCCGTTCCAGCGGTGATGACAACCACCTGACCGGCATGGGCGTTTACGGTGGCGGACAGGGAGGAGTCACCGATGGTGGAGTCGGAAAAACTTGTGGCAGAGCGCTCACCGAAGGAGGCTTCCGTCACATCCGCAGCGTTGACAGGGTTGTAACCGCAGGGGGTGGGCCGGTCGGGCCGCGAGAAACGCCAGGAACAGAGCTGTGAGTAACGGCGCAAAGGCAGGTCCATCTGAGCGGGGTCGAGGTCGCTCACCACGCGGAAGACTACACCGGCGTCGGACTCCGCCTGCTCGGTCAGGCGGCCGCGCAGGAGCAGGATTTGCTCTTCGATTCCGATTAGAAACTGACTGAGTTCACAGGCGGCGCCTTCAAGTTTCTGGTCGCGGAGAAGCTGGGCGACGGCAGGGTCGGCGGTGAGCAGCTCAATTTCTGCCGTGGCGGGCCGCAGGGTGCGGGTCTGGCGCACGCCGGACTCAATCCGCAAGAACGGCTGGTAAAGATT
>CBDUYQ010000188.1:0-3451 GCA_965371475.1 uncultured bacterium | reverse complement strand
GCATCCAGCAGCAGGGTTTCATACGCCGTAGGCGCACTGCCCTCGAAAGCCTCGCTGTAGGCAAAGTCGAGTTGGATGGAATGCCCGATGACGTCGAGCCCCGGCGTTTTGACAATCGAACGCAACCCGATGCCCTCGTCGGGTTGAATGCGAATCGTTAGCAGGTTCGGTTCGCAGGGCTGCAACGCGGTGCAGGCAAAGAGTTGCAACGGGGCTTCGCGGAACTGGATGGTAATTTCGCTGCGTTTCTCCGCCAGGCATTTGCCCGTCCGCAGGTAAAACGGGACGCCGGCCCAGCGCCAGTCGTTGACCTCCAGCCGGAGCGCGGCAAAAGTTTCCGTGGCGGAATCATCCCGGACGCCGTTGGCCTGGCGGTAGCCCGCAACTTTCTTTTCGCTAACTCTCCCGGCGCCGTACTGCCCACGCACGGCGTTGTGCGGCACCTCGCGCGGCAGCATCGGGCGGATGGACTGCATCACCTTCAATTTTTCGCGCCGGACGGCGGCGGCGGCAAACTCCGAGGGCGGCTCCATCGCCACCAGACACATCACCTGCAGGAGGTGGTTCTGGATCATGTCGCGCAGCGCCCCACTCTGGTCGTAGTACCCGGCGCGCTCTTCCACCCCAAGGCTTTCCGCTACGGTAATCTGCACGTGGTCGATGTGGTTGCGGTTCCAGAGCGGTTCGAAGATGGCGTTGGCAAAGCGGAAGACGACCAGGTTCTGCACGGTTTCTTTACCGAGATAATGATCGATGCGAAAGACCTGTTCCTCCTGGAACGCCTTCTGCACCTGTTGCGTCAACGCGCGCGCGCTGGCCAGGTCGCGTCCGAACGGCTTTTCGATAATCACGCGGACCCAGGCGCCCTTCTCCTCCGCCGCCAAGCCCGCTGCGCCCAGTTGCCCGATGATGTCGCCATAGAGCGCGGGCGAAACGGAAAGATAGAAGAGATGGTTGCCCGGAACCTTGGCCTCCTGGTCGAGTTCCACCAGGCGGCCGCGCAGTTTTCCGTAGGAAGCGGCCTCCGAGGCATCCACCGGCAGGTAATGAAGCCGCCGGGCGAATTCACTCCAGACGTCCGCCGGGGGCTGCCCGAAACGCGAGTGCGCGCCGACGGCCGCGCGCATCTTTTCGCGGAACTCATCCGAACTCCACCCGCGCCGCGCTACCCCGAGGATGTAGAAATTCTCCGGGAGGCGTTTCTCGTGGCAGAGATCAAACAACGCCGGGAGAAGCTTGCGGGCGGCGAGGTCGCCCGAGGCCCCGAAGATGACCATTCCACAGGGGTCGCGTGCGGGATGCACGGCAACAGGGTTATTGTCTGCTGGCGGCATGGCCCTCCTCCTGCGGTTCGGAAAGATTACTTTGTAATCAATTTCAACGCCCGGCTGACGACATTTTCCACGTTGAAGCCGAGCTTCTCCATTACGGTATCACCGGGGGCGGAGGCGCCGAAACGGTCCAGCCCGATGACATCGCCCGAGTCGCCGACG
Source organism: uncultured bacterium (assembly GCA_965371475.1). Lineage (GTDB taxonomy): Bacteria > Acidobacteriota > Terriglobia > Acidiferrales > 2-02-FULL-67-57 > CBDUYQ01. The sequence continues at coordinate 1,958 of CBDUYQ010000188.1, read as the reverse complement.
TATTTATGCCAGCCCTGAGTGCTGCCGGCTTCGACCGCCAGCTTGGGGACGTCCGGCGGGAGTACCTGCTGCCGGTATTCCAGGGGTTGCGCGTCAAACAACTCCCACGACGGCAGGGAAACCACCCGCGCCTTTACGCCCTGCCCGGCCAGTTTCTCGCACGCCGAGCGGACAAGCTGCACCTCGGAACCTGTACCTATCAACACGATGCCGGGCTGGCCGCCTTCCGCCTCGTCGAGTATGTAACCGCCCTTGCGGACGCCCTCGAGCACCCGCTGGTGGTCGCCGTCGAGCACGGGCAGGTTTTGCCGAGTGAGCGCGAGCAGCACCGGACCCTGGCTTTCGAGCGTGACCTGCCACGCCGCCACGGTTTCGTTGGGGTCGGCCGGGCGCAGCACGGTCAGACCGGAGATGGCGCGCAGGCTGGCCAAATGCTCAACCGGCTGGTGGGTGGGGCCGTCTTCGCCGAGGCCGATGCTGTCGTGGGTAAAAACAAACGTGCTGTTAATCTGCATCAGCGCCGCCAACCGGAGAGAGGGCCGGACGTAATCAGAGAAAATCAAAAAGGTTGCGCCGTAGGGCCGCACCCCGCCGTGCAGCGCCAGCCCGTTGACGATGGCGCCCATAGAATGCTCACGGATGCCGAAGTGGATATTGCGCGGATTCTCCTCACCCGAACCAAAGTCGGCGTAATCGTTCAAGCGGGTCTTGTTGGAGGTGGCCAGGTCGGCGGAACCGCCAATCAACCCCGGCACAGTCTTGGCGAGCACGTTCATCACCTTGCCGCCTACCGAACGGGTGGCGGCGGGCTTGTCTTCCGGCTTGAACCGGGGCAGGTCTTTGTCCCAGCCGTCGGCGAGTTTCCCGGCCACCATCTGTTCAAACTTTGTAGCCAATTCGGGGTGTTTTTTCCGATAGGAAGCCAGCAGGTTGTTCCACTCCTTCTCGTTGGATGCCGCTTTCTGCTTGCGCTCGCTGAAATGCGCCTTCACTTCATCGGGCACATGGAAGGCGGGCTCGGTGGGCCAGCCCAGTTTCTCTTTCGTAGCGAGGGTGTCGTCAGCACCCAAGGGCGAGCCGTGGACTCCGGCGGTGTCCTGCCGGGGGCTGCCGTAGCCGATGTGGCTGCGGACGATAATGATGGAAGGTTTTTCAGTTTCCGCCTGCGCCACTTTTATTGTCTTTTCCAGCGCATCGAGGTCGTTGGCGTCGGCCACATTCTGGACGTGCCACCCGGCGGCGGTGAACCGTCCGGCGACATCTTCGGTAAAGGCAAGGTCGGTGGAGCCGTCAATCGAGATGTCGTTGTCGTCGTAGAGGTAGATAAGCTTGCCGAGCTTCAGATGACCGGCGAGCGAGGCCGCCTCGTAGGAGATGCCTTCCATCAGGTCGCCGTCGGAGACGATGGCGTAGGTGTAGTGGTCCACCAGGGGAAAGCCGTCGCGGTTGAACATCCCTGCGAGGTACTGCTCGGCCAGCGCCATGCCGACGCCCATGGCAAACCCCTGCCCCAGAGGACCTGTGGTGGCTTCGACCCCGGCCGTGTGGCCGTACTCGGGATGGCCGGGGGTTTTACTGCCCCACTGGCGGAAGTTTTTTACCTCGTCAATCGGCAGGTCGTAGCCGTGCGTGTGCAATAACGCGTAGAGCAGCGCCGAGCCATGGCCGGCGGAGAGGATGAAGCGGTCGCGGTTGAACCATTTTGGGTTGGCCGGGTTGTGGCGCAGGAAGCGGTCCCATATAACGTGCGCAATCGGAGCGGCGCCGAGCGGCAGTCCGGGGTGGCCGGAATTGGCCGCCTCAACGGCGTCTACCGCAAGAAACCGCAGCGTGTTCACGCACTGCTCGTCCAACCGGCTCGCAGGGCTCATTCATCGTCCTCCAGGAAATTTGCAGCAACGGCAGCATGGCAGGAAGCGCCGAACGCCTATTATACAGGTCTGCCGGAATTCCGCACG
>CBDUYQ010000187.1:0-3457 GCA_965371475.1 uncultured bacterium | reverse complement strand
AACTCCCAGAGCTGCTCCCCGGTCATCGCCTCGTAGCCGCGCACCCAGCCGTCGCCTTCTCCCATGACCACCTGCACCACGCCGCCGATCTCGCCCACGGCAGGCGCCGACCACTGCCCGTGCAAAATGTTCTCGCCCACCGGTTTGTCTTCCCAAACCAGTTCGCCGGTGTTTTTGTTGATGGCGATGAGGTCGGGCGACAACGGCGAGGGAATGTTGACGTGGCTTTCGTCCTGCCCGTTAGAGGTACTCACGAATATCAAGTCACCGTAAACCACCGGCGAAGAGTTGGCCATGTTGTGCTGGAAGGCGCCGACCTCTTCCATCATGTCAAAAATCCAGAGGATGTCCGGGTCGATGTCCCGCGTTTCTGCCTCTTCTTGGTAGGGACCGTCGTTTTCGCCGTCGCGGAAGCCGTGGATGTCGAGCGCGACCACCTGCCCGCGGTTGTTGACGTAGTAAAGCCGGTCGCCTTCCACCAGCGGCGAAGAACACACCCCCTGAAAAGGCCAGTCGTTGGCGCGGCCCGAGGTTAGCTTCTCGTTGACCATCTGCCAGAGGAACTCGCCGTCGGACTCGCGGAAGGCCATCATCACGCCCTTGTCGCCCGTCTTCTCCGGGTCCTTCACCCCTTCGTTGTTGGTCCCGACAAAAACCATCCCGCCAGCCACCACCGGGTTGCCGTAGGTCTGCGAACCGAGTTCCGCCACCCATTTGACGTTCTTCCCCGTGTCGATATTCCACTCCGTCGGCAAACCCTTCATGGCCGAGACCATGTTGCGGTCCGGGCTCCCGCCCCACATGGTCCAGTTGCCCTCTTCCGGGCCGGAGGCGGCGCCCTGCCAGAGAGGAGCCGCTGCCATAAAAACAGCCGCGGCGGCGAGCGCGAGATAGAGTTTCCAGGTTATCGTTTTTTGATTCCGGCTCTGCATTCTCTTCATGGGGCGGCTCCTCGGTTGGGGGTGATCTTCAAATTGTCGAAAAAGATTTCCGCATAGGCATCGGCGTAAAGACCGGGGCTGCCCTGACGGTCGCCGGTGGCATCAAGGTACTCCATCAACCAATCTGACGGCTCCGGCTGGTCGCGGCGCCAGACCTTGCCGCGCGCGCGCACCTTCCCGCCGGGCAAGTTATCGACCCGCAGCTTCATGCGGTACCAAACACCGGGTTCCCATTGAATCGGCTGGGTAACGGCGCGTTTCGTCTCCGGCTGCCAGGGGTTGAGCACCAGCCGCTGGCTGTTAGCGTAAACAAAAAACTTGAACCGTTGGGCAATAATTCCGACATCGCCCATGCGGCGGCGGCGGCGCTTGCCCAGTACGTCGATTTCCACCGTATAGTCCGACCAGGAGGAGTCCCCCATGTGCGAGCGGACGCGGCGGACGAAGGTAAAGGGGTTGTCGGCCTTCTTGACCAGAACTTTGTTACCCTCCACTTCGCGCACTTCGTACTTGCCCGCAGTGTTAATCCAATGACGCGGGAAAGTGCCGGGCTTGTAACTCTCAAAATCTTCCTCTACCGGAGGCGGCGGAAGAACGCGAACCCGGGCAAATCCTGTCAGGGTTCCAATTGTGGCTTTCACCTCGCCGGACAGGATTCCCGACTCCGGGGGGATCTGGAAACTGCCGTCCGGTTGAACCGTTCCGGTTAAACCTTCGAGAGACCAATCCGCCTTTTCTTCCCGAATAAATATGCCGTCTTCGTCGAACAGGCGCGCCGTGAATTGGACCGCATCGCCGGGCTTCAACACCAACTCCGTCGGAACCACCTGCACACTGGCCGCTGAACCCGAAGAGGTTGGCGGGGACTCTGGTGACCTGACTGCCACAGATTCGGCTTTCTTGCCGATGGCGTATAGTGCGCGCTCGGAAACCACAAAAATACGCCCGCGAGAAACGGCAGCAGAGGCCACGATAGTTTCCGGGTCTTCTTCACTGCCCAGCCAGTCCACGTCGAGGATGTCTGCTCCTTCTGCGCCGGGCCGCAGGATGTAGAAGCGGCCGTTCTGCGCGCCGACGTAGAGTTTGCCGTCGGCCAGGACGGGCGAGGCGCGCTGGATTGTGCCCAGGTTCACCGTCCAGAGTTCGTTGCCGGTGGCGGGGTCGTAGGCGGCCAGGTTGGCGCTGTTATCCACCTGATAGATAAGTTTGCCGTCGGTAACGGCGGAAGAGTACCCGGCCAGAAAACCGCGGCGGCTCCAGCGAGCTTGGTCCGGCGCGATTTCTCCTTTCGAGGTAATGTCAACGGCGGCGAGCAGGCCCATTCCGCTGCCGCTCAAGTTCTCTTCCCCCTGTGACACAAAGGCGGTGTTTCCAATCACCACCGCGCCGGTGTTGATGCCGCGCTTGCTCATGGCAAAACGCCAGACGTGTTCGCCGGTCTGAGGCTTGAAAGCGTGCGCTGCGCCGTCGCTGCCGCCGGTAATCAGAAGCCGGGTTCCGTTTATCTCGGTAGCGGTAGGCGGCGAGTACACCGTGTCGTAAGGGCGGCCGGGAAACTGGTTTACCCAGACGGTTGCGCCGGTTTTTTTGTCAAAGGCAAAAAATTTCTGGCCACCCCGGGCAAACCGGCCCCAGGCAGAAGCCGCGCCACTGATAATTACCAGGCCGTCTTCGATAATGGGGGAGACGGTCCGTCCGCCATGCGTGGTAATCAGGCCGAAATCTTCATTGATGGAACGGACCCACAGCCGCTGGCCGTCCTGGGTGAGCGCGTGCAGGGTTCCCCCAACGCCGTAGGCATAAACGTTACCGGTAGCGGGATCCGCCACCGGCGAGGCCCAGCCCACCCGGTGCGGCGGGACATCGCTCAGGAAAATGTTGAACTTGTACTCCCAGAGCAGCTCGCCGGTGTCAGCGTTGAAACACATCACACGTTCCTGGAGTTCCGGTCCTTCCCCGACGCCGTTCTGCAAATAGAGCCGGTCACCAAGGATGATGGGAGTGGAGCGGCCGCCATAAGGAGCCTTCCAGAGCAGGTTATCTCCGGCGGGAGACCACTGTTCAGGGAGGCCGGTTTCGGCTGACCGCCCGTCGCGGTTCGGGCCGCGCCAGTCGGGCCAGTCCTGCGCCCATGCAGAAGGCAAAAAAATCAGCGCCCCGAGCACCCAACCAACCACTTGAATCATTGTTGTCTTCCGCGATTTGACACGCATACGGCACTCCTCGTCGAGGTACTGGGTGTCTCCCCCAAGCTGCTATAGACCAACAAAACCAAACTATAACCTGCTTGTACTTCCGTCAAGTCGGACGGCCTTTCACTGCCAGCCACTACACCAGATGGGACGGAATCCGGACTCTATTTGTTTCTTCCATCCACTGGCCTGGGAAGGGTGCAAACCTTGTGGAATATTTCCGTTGGTGGCCGCGACCTAAATTCAGTGTAAGATGGGGGAAGAACGCCGGGGCCCGTAGCTCAACGGTTAGAGCAGCGGACTCATAATCCGTTGGTTGTAGGT
>CBDUYQ010000186.1:0-3466 GCA_965371475.1 uncultured bacterium | reverse complement strand
GCCGGAATAACGGTAGCGGCGGCGGGTTCGTGATGGTTGCGAATCCGGACCATGGCGCGCACCGGCCCCGCCGGCGGGGCTATCGAAACCCAGTTCACTTCCCGCGCCTGTGCTTCCCGGTGACGGAGCTCTTCGTCGTTCCCCACAATGACCCGGTTGGTCTTCTTGTCGATAGCGGCCACATACATCGGCTTACCCGTCGCCAGACCCAGTCCGCGCCGCTGGCCGACAGTGAACTGATGAATGCCGCCGTGACTTCCCACAACTTCCCCGCCGGTGGTTATAAGCTCTCCCGGTTCGTCCGGGAGGGTTTCGCCTTGCTCTTCCAGATAGGCCTCAATGAAGTCGCTGTATTTCCCGCTCGGCACAAAACAGATCTCCTGGCTCTCCGCCTTGTGCGCCACCGGCAGCTTTTTTTCTTCGGCCAGGCGGCGGACCTCCGGCTTGGTCATCTCGCCCAGCGGAAACTCCGTCCGCGCCAGTTGCTCCTGCTGCAACCCGAAAAGGAAGTAGGTCTGGTCCTTGGAGTGGTCACGCGCCCGCAGCAGTTCATACCGCCCGGACTCTTCATTAAAACGCACGCGGCAGTAGTGCCCGGTAGCCACCCTGTCCGCCCCCACCTGCTGCGCCATGGTCAGCAGGTGCTCGAACTTGACGGAGTTGTTGCAGAGCGTACAGGGGATGGGAGTCTCTCCGGCCAGATAACTTTCCACAAACGGGCGCACCACCGCCGCCTCGAACTTCTGCTCGAAGTTGACAACGTAGAACGGAATGCCGAGGTGCTCGGCCACCCGGCGGGCGTCGTAGGCGTCGTCCAGGGAGCAGCACCGCCCCGCATGAACTATCGGAAGCGCGCCGCCGTTGCCGTTCCCCTTTTGCAGGCGGGTCTGATCCCAGAGCTGCATAGTGAATCCGACCACCGCGCCGGGCTGGCGCTCCTGCAACAGCGCCGCCGCCAAAGACGAGTCCACCCCGCCGCTCATGGCAATCACTACCGGCTTTGTCTCTTCAGCCTTCATGGCAATCCGTTTACAATCTCGCGCAACTGCTTGGTATGCCGAATCTCATGGTAGCCAATGGACTTGAACCAGGTGTATCCGTCCAGATAGCCGAAGAGCGGGTGGGGGAACCGCCAACGGCTGAGGTCGCGCTCGCGGTTCTCTTCCAGAATCGCCAGCGTCCCCTGGCGCAGCGCGGCGCACTTTTCCTGCATGGACTCTTTATCCGACAACAACGATGTGTCAAGCGGAATTGGCGTTTGGAACCGGCCAACGCGCCACTGCGAAATCACCGGTGGGATATAAAACCTCTTCAGAAACGGAACGGGGCGAGGCTCGGCGGAAAACACCCGCTTCATCCCCGCCTGTATCGCCGACTCCGCTTGCCCCAGATGCGCAAAGACTTCCGCCGCCGACCAGCCTCCGGTGGCAGGCTGCTGCCGCCACTTCTCCGGCGGCAGGGACTCCACCACAGCAAGACGGCCTGCGTGGACTTCCTGCAGCCATTGGCTCAGTGATTTGGTCCGGTCCATATCTGGTCCCTCGGAAAATTTATGCCACCGATAAAAACAGGCAAAAGCTGACAAGCATGGCAAGGCGCTACGAGGCCGCCGTCGCCTCTTTTTTGTAGCGGGGAGAAAGCGCGCGCAACTGTTCCACCGCTCCGGGAAGAGTTTCCACGATTCGGTCAATGGCCTCTTCCGTAGTCAAACGCCCCAGCGAAAAACGCATGCTGGCCCGGGCGCGCTCCAGCGGCAACCCGATGGCGGTCAGCACATGCGACGGCTCGACCGCGCCGGAAGAGCAGGCCGCCCCCGTAGAGCAGGCGATGCCCTTGAGGTCGAGCGCAATCACCAGCGCCTCGCCCTCGATGAAATCAAAGTAGATATTGCTGGTGTTGGGTGTGCGCACAGCCTCCCGGCCACTGACCGCCGCCTGCGGTACGCGCTCCAGAATTTCCTTCTCCAGCCGGTCGCGCAGGGCCGAGAGCCGCTTGCCTTCCTCTTCCAGGCTCAAACGGACCAGTTCCGCCGCGGCGCCGAAGCCAACAATGCCCGCTACGTTTTCCGTACCGGGCCGCCGCGCGCGCTGGTCTTTGCCGCCGTAAATTAACGGCTTAATCGGCAGGCCGCCGCGAATCCAGAGCGCCCCGACACCCTTGGGCCCGTAAATCTTGTGTGCCGAGAGCGAAAGCAAATCGACGCCCAGCTCCTCCACACTGACCGGAATCTTCCCGGCGGCCTGCACCGCGTCGGTGTGGAAGGGGACCTTATGCTCGCGCGCAATGTTGGCAATCTCGGCTATCGGCTGCACCGTGCCCAGTTCGTTGTTAGCGTGCATTACGGAAATCAGCACCGTATCGGGCGTAATGGCCTTGCGGATCTCTTCCGGGTCCACTACTCCCTGACCGTTCACCGGCACATAGGTAGCGCTGGCGCCTTCCGTCTCCAGTGCCCGGCAGGTTTGCAGCACGGCGCTGTGCTCAATCGTAGTGGTAATAATGTGCTTTTTCTTCTTGTCGCTGCCCCCCACGACTCCGTGGAGAGCCAAGTTGTCCGCTTCGGTGCCACCGCTGGTAAAGGTAATCTCGTTGGCCCGCACCCCGATAAGTCCGGCCACCTGGCCGCGCGCCTTTTCCACCGCCGCGCGCGCCTCCTGCCCCAGGCTGTGGACGGAGCTGGCGTTGCCGTAAATTTCCGTAAGACACGGGATCATTGCTTCGGCCACTTCCGGCGCCACCGGCGTGGTGGCGTTGTGGTCGAGATAGATGCGGTGACTGGCCATAGTGGATACTCCTCCCTGTCAGGATAACGTCCGGCAAAGCCCCAAGTCAATTTGACGGCGAACGAAGGCGGGGGCTATAGTCGCGGCATTGTTGGCGTAACAACTTCGACAGAAACAGGAGGCTCGCCCGTGCCCGAATGGTTGAAGCCGAGACTGGACTGGTTGCTGCCGTTTGTCCCGGTCTGCGTGGCGCTCCGCTACCTGGCGCCGGAGTCGCACACCTGGATTTTCGTCACCGCCTGCCTCGCCATCATTCCCCTGGCTGGATGGATGGGCCACGCCACCGAACACCTGGCCACGCGCACCAGCGAAGGCGTCGGCGGGCTGCTCAACGCCACCTTCGGCAATGCCGCCGAACTCATCATCGCGCTGGTGGCGCTCAACCAAGGCCTCTACGGGGTGGTCAAAGCCTCGCTGGCCGGCTCGATTATCGGCAACATCCTGCTGGTGATGGGCGCGTCCTTCCTCGCCGGCGGGCTCAAACACAAAGTCCAGAAGTTCCACGCAGGCGGCGCGCGTATCCAGGCCACTATGATGAGCCTGGCCGCCATCGCTTTGATCCTTCCCGCTGCGTTTCACTACCTGGCCGGGCCGGTGACGGAGAGGCGCGAAGCCGACCTGAGCTTCGAGATTGCCATTGTCATGCTGGTGACCTATTGTCTCGGGCTGCTCTTTACCCTCAA